>NZ_JALBHA010000020.1:0-39425 GCF_023006445.1 Bradyrhizobium sp. SHOUNA76 | reverse complement strand
GTCACCGCCGGCAGCGCCAGGCCGGCCATGCTGGCGAGCCGCTCCACGGCCTCGGCGAACGGCAGGCCGTCGGTCTCCATCACGAAGCTGATGATGTCGCCGTGCTTGCCGGAGGAGAAGTCGTGGTAAAAACCCTTCTGGTCGTTGACGTAGAAGGACGGCGTCTTTTCCTGCTGGAACGGCGACAGCCCCTTCCACTCCCGACCCGCCTTCTTCAACTTCACGCGCTTGCCCACGACTTCGGAAACCGAAAGCCGGGCACGAAGCTCGTCGAGGAATTGGGGTGTGAAGCGCATGGGGCCTGTGTAGCGCGAACCGGGGTGAGTCGGGCTGGGGATCAGGGATATAGGGACGACGGGCCTAAAAGTTAGGTTTGTCAGGATTATGCGCGCTGTTCACAGGCCCCTTAGTCCGTCCCGTCACCCTGAGGTGCTCGCCCCTTCGGCGAGCTCGAAGGGCGACGGCCCGGCTGTTACCCCACCGAAACAGCTCGGCCGTTCATCCTTCGAGGCTCCCGGCGCGATGCTTAGCATCGCACCACTCGCGCCTCAGGATGACGGGACGGGAAGCGGAAAAGCTTGAACCGCGCCCGGTTCCACGCTTCCATAGCGCCATGTTCAGGACCTTTCGAGGCGGCCATAGCGGGGGTTGGCGCGTCACCTCGATGTCTGCAGTGACGGGCGAGCCCCTGCCCTTCATGCCGGCGTTGTCGGTCACCGACAGCGAGGCCATTGCGTTGCCGCTCGTGCCCTCGCGCAATGCCTGGCGGCTGGTCGGCGTCGCCAGCAGCTTGCGCTACACCGAACGGCCTGAGAAGCAGCAGCTCGTGGCCGTGCAGGCCGGGCTCGGCCGGGTGGAGGCCACCAGCGCGGCACTGATCCCGATCCGCAAGTCGCAGGCCTGGTGGGAGCTGACGCAGGAAGAGCGGCGCAAGATTTTCGAGGACAGATCGCACCACATCGCGAGCAGTCTTCGTTTCCTGCCCGCCATCGCGCGCCAGCTCTATCATTGCCGCGACCTCGGCGGCCCCTTCGACTTCCTGACCTGGTTCGAATTCGCCCCCGCGGATGCCTCACTGTTCGAGGAGCTGGTCGCGATGCTCAGGCAGACCGAGGAGTGGGGTTACGTCGAGCACGAAGTCGACGTGCGCGTGGTGAAAGAAGTGCTGTCGGCTTAGTGCTCCAGGAAGCGCCCGGACTCGATGTGCGGCAGGTTGGTGACAGGCCAGTTGTAGATATAGGTCCAGGCCTTCTCCGTGACGCCATCCGGCCGCGTCACGTCGATCAGCCGGCGCAGATATTCGGTCGGCTCGGGAAAGCCTTCGCCGCAGGCCTCGTACATGTCGAGCTCGCCCAGCAATTCGTCGGGCACGCGCATCCGAAAGAGTTCGCCATGGACGATGTCGGAGGCCGCCTCCGACAGCAGCAATCCCGGATAATGCTTCACCAAAACGAGCCGGCCGCGGCAGGTCGCATCCCCCAGAAAATCCGCATGCCCCGCCAGCAGCCGCGCCATCGGATGGTCGAAGCCGCGCATCAGGGTGCCGTAGACGAAGAGGCGATCGGAGGTCATGCTGTTCTAACGTTGCGACGTCGGTGCAATATCATTACTCCGTTTACACAAATTATCGTTTCATAGGCAATCAGGATGGACCAGCACACCACCGAGGCGACCGATCAACTGCTCGGCGCGGGCGACATTCCGCCCGTGCATGAGGTGAATCCGCAAGCGACATCGCCCTTCCTGCTCACCGCGGATCATTACGGGCGGGTGCTGCCGCGCGCGCTCGGCGACCTCGGCGTCACTGAGGCCGAGATGACGCGGCACATCGCCTGGGACATCGGCATCGCCGGCGTCGCCGAGCGGCTCGCCAAGCTGCTGGATGCGCATCTGATCGCGCAGCGCTATTCGCGGCTCGTGATCGACTGCAACCGCCCGCCCGAAGCATTAAGCTCGATCCCGGTCATCTCCGAAGCCACCGCGATCCCGGGCAACGAAGGGATTTCGGAATGGGAGCGCGAGGCGCGGCGGAGTGAGATCTTCGAGCCCTATCATGATCGCATCGATGCCGCGATCAGCCGCCGCCTGCACGCCGGGCAGCCGACGGTGCTGGTGTCGCTGCACAGCTTCACGCCTGTTTATGCCGGCGTCGCGCGCCCCTGGCACATCGGCGCGCTGTACAACCGCGACACCGTGCTGCCGCAGCTGCTGTTGAAGCATCTTCGCATCGAGAGCGATCTCGTCGTCGGCGACAACGAGCCCTATGCGGTGAACGACCTCACCGACTACACCATTCCCGTGCACGGCGAGGCGCGCGGCCTCGTCAACACCGGCATCGAGATCCGGCAGGATCTCATCGCCGACCAGTCCGGCCAGCAGCAATGGGCCGAGCGGCTGGCAAGGATTTTTGCGGCGATCGAGACGGAGCTGAGGGCCGAACTGTCGGTCGATTAGCCCCGCGTCGCGACGAACAGCGCGAGCGCGGCGAAGATGCCGGCGATGCCCCACAGCAGCCAGGCGATGCGGCCGGCGCCGTTTGCATCGATCGTTGCCTCGGCCGGGTTGTCGGGATTGACGCGCACCTCGACCGTTGCGCCGTCCTGGTAGCGCGCCATGAGCTTCTTCAGCATCGCATCGGACGTCCCGGCCGCGACGCGCGCGCATTCATTGGTGTAGCTGACGTTCTGATAGCGATAGGTGTAGGTCACGCGCTTGCCGAACATCTCGGTGCCGCGGCGCTCGCCCGGCTCGCTGGCCTCGTAATAATGCTCAAGTGCCGACAGCTTGATCGTGCCCCGCACCACCGGCCAGCGTGCCGCCATCGACGCCTGGCGTCGCACCCCATACCCCATCAGCGCGATGACGAGGCCGAACGCGCCGAGGCCGACGGCGAGGCCGGCGAGATCGGGCCGGGCGATGTGGTGCGCGAGGTATGCATAAATCTGGTTGAGCCCGAACGCCGAGCCGAACACGATGCCAAGCACGATCGCCGTGCCGATGCCGAGGCAGCCCCACAACCCCTTGGGCAAGTCGCGCTCGAGCACGGCCTGATCGGGATGGCGTGGATTGTAGTAGACGGTGACGACGCTGCCGGCAGGATACTTTGCGAGCTTCTCGGCGACCTCGAAATTGCCGAGATCCTCGCCGATCGAGATACGGTTACAGCGCAGCTTGCGGCTGCCGACCGCATATTCGTAAGTCACGTTCGCAAAATTGCGTTTCTCGAGGCGATGGCCGTCCTCGCGGTCGCTGTCCGAGACCCTGATCTCGCGCACCTCAGCAACCGAGGTGACGACCTTGCCCGGCGCTTGCGGCCAGTTGCGCGCCTCGCGCACCTGCCAGGTCTTGACGATTGCGGCGACCAATAGCAGCCCGAGCGGCGCGAGCAGCATCGCGTAGACGAACCAGGGCAGATCGGGCACGGCCAAAATCCTTCGTCAGCGGCAATGCCCGATTGGACGCTTTGCCGCCGCGAAGGGTTCAAGCCAGGCCGGCTGGGAGCAAGGTTATTTCGCCCGCGTCAGCGCCAGCCAGACGCCGCCGCCGATCATGAAGCCGCCGGAGATGCGCGACATCAGGCGCGTGCGGCGCGCCGAGAAGAATTTCCGCGCGCGCCCGGCGGCGATGGCGTAGAGCGCGTCCGTCATCACTGCGGTGACCATGAAGGTCGCGCCCAGCAGCGCGACTTGCGGAAAGTGCGGCTGGTTCATGTCCATGAACTGTGGGATGAAGGCGCCGAAGAACACCAGCACTTTCGGGTTCGACAGCAGCACCAAAAACCCCTGCAGGAAGAAGCCGCCGCGCGGCGGCGGAGGCGGTGCGTCGACATCGACGCCCTCGACCGGCGCCCAGATCAGCTTGATGCCGAGCCAGACCAGATAAGCGGCGCCGGCAAAGCGCACCCAGTCGAACCAGTAGCCCATGGTCGCCATCAGCGAGGTCAGGCCGACCGCGACGATGCCGATGACGATGGCAAGCCCGGCTTGCGCACCGGCAACGTTGGTGAGCGCGGCACGCGTGCCGTGGCGCAGGCCGTTGGCGATGACGAGGGTGACGATCGGGCCCGGCAGCAGCGCCAGCGCGATGCAGGCAGCGAGGAAGGCAAGGTAGGCTTGCATGGACATGATGGGGACTCGGCTGAAAGCGGTTCGGAGGTATTAATGCATGGGACGGGCGGGAACGGAAGACGGATGAGCGCAACGGCTACGCCCCACCCGCTTTCGCGGGTGATGACAGCGGAGAATGGGGAGATCGTGGCCCCGCGGCGCATCCTCAGTTCTTCGGCAGGCCGGCCACAGTGCGCGCCGGTCCCGTCAGCTCAAGGATGTGCAAGCCGGTATTGGCGCGGTCGACGATATAGATGTAGCCGCGATCGTCGGTCTCGACATTGTTGGTCTGGATCGCAACCTTGCAGCGCTCGCCACCCTCGATCGGGATGCAACGCTTGTCGGTGGCCGCAGTGATCGACGGAATGAAGTAGCCGACCTCCTTGGGGTGATAGGGATCGCGGATGTCGAGCGCGCGCACCCCGGCATTGAAGAAGGCGATGAAGGCCATCTTCTTGTAATAGACCGGCGCCGTGCTCTCGCTCGAGGAATGCGAGCCGAAGCGGCCGCCGCGCTGGCAGAACTGCCCGCTCGCTTCCGGCACGGTGTAGCTCGAGATCATCATCGGCCGCGTTTCGGTGGTGACGTCGGCGAACCACACCATCTGCCGCGCCTCGCCGCATTCGTTGAGGATGGCTTCATTCACGATCATGACGATGTCGCGGGTCTTGCCGTCCTTGTCCTCGGCGAACTCGGCGATGGGCATGTCGAGCATCGGGAACGTGGTGTGAGCGCCGTTGAAGGCGGATATCGGCAGGCGCGAAATCTCGGGATAGCGCAGATTGTCCGCCGTCGGCTCCTTTGCTCCGTTCAAGAGCTTGTCGCGATCGACGATCTGCAAAATGCCGCCTTTGTTGGTGCCATAGCCGAAATAGACGCGGTTGCCATCGGGGCCGGTCGAGATCGGCCCGTGCAATTCGGTCGGCACCGCACCGGTCGAACCGGGCTCCTGACCCGGCAGGCCAAAGTCGCGGATCTTCTGCGGATGCGCGGGATCGGAGAGATCATAGATCTGCGTCATGCGCCGCGTGCGCCAGTCCGGCGCGCCCGAGACGAGATAGGCAATGCCGGTGTCGCATTCCCACCAGCTCTTGTGCGTATCCTTCAAGCCGCCGATGCGCGTGATGAGCACCGGACTGGCGGGGTCGGTGACGTTCCAGATCTCATGCGCCTCGCTGCCGAAGGTCCTGAGCATGTAGACCGCGTTGGGATCCCCCTTCGGCAACGCCTTGCCGTCGCAGACCCGCACCATCTGCGCGCCGCCGGATTCGTACTTGCCCTCCTGCCCCGGCAGGTGCCGCAGATATTTCGGGCGCGCGGGATCGGTGACGTCGACAATGGACGTTCCGTTCGGCTCGGCGTTGCCCGTCATCGGGTTGACGGGCGCAGGCACGTCGTCGGTGCCGCCGTGATGGCCGATATAGGCGATCCAGCGGTTGCCCTGGTGATGAATGGTTGGCTGATAGGCGCTGCGGGCCTGGAGGTCGCTCATGCCGACGAGCTTCATGTTGGACGCTTCAGGCGGCGCGCCGACGGTTTGCTTCTGCGCGTTGGCCGCGGTGCTGCAAACGAAAAGAACGAGGGCGGCAGCAAGAAAAACGCGACGGAACATGAAAGTCCTCCCGGAACCAATCTGCGTTGGCTGAGATGAAAAGCTAGCACGGTCGATTGCGCGCGCCAAAGACACGATTTCTCGGCCCGTCATTCCGGGGCGACGCGTGGCGTCGAACCCGGAATCTCGAGATTCCGGATAACCGTTGCGCGGTTTCCGGAATGACACTCGCTTGACATGCAACCATTTGGTTGCCTATTATCATTGCCATGGATCAGGTCTTCAAAGCGCTCGCCGATGCATCACGACGCTCGCTGTTGGACCGGCTCCACGCCAGGAACGGCCAGACGCTGAACGAGCTCTGCGAGGACCTTGCGATGACGCGGCAGGCCGTGACCAAGCACCTCTCGATTTTGGAGGAGGCCAATCTGGTCACCGCCATCAGGCATGGCCGCGAGAAGCTGCACTACCTCAATCCAGTGCCGATCCATCAGATCGGAGAACGCTGGATCAAGAAGTTCGAGCGCGGCAAGCTCGCCGCGCTCGGCGAGTTGAAACGTAAGTTGGAGAAGCGCGATGAGTAAGCCGCAATTCGTCTATGTGAGCTATATCGAGACCACTCCGGAAAAACTGTGGGAGGCGCTGACGTCGAGCGAGTTCACCAGGCAATACTGGTTCGGCGCCGAGGTCAGGTCGGACTGGAAGATCGGCTCGCCCTTCGCGCTCCTGCTGGACGGCGAGGTCACGGATGCCGGCGAGATCCTGGAAGCCGATCCGCCGCGGCGCCTGTCCTACAGTTTCAAGCACCACAAGTTCGAAGAGCTCCGGGGCGAGCCGATCTCGCGCGTCGTCTTCACCATCGAACCGTTCGGCTCGCTCGTGCGTTTGACCGTGCTGCATGACGGCTTCGTCGAGGGCGGCAAATATCTCGGCGCCGTCTCCAACGGCTGGCCGGCGATCCTGTCCCAGCTCAAGAGCCTGCTCGAGACCGGCAAGCTGCTCGGCATCCCGCGCGCAGCCCTCAACAAGGGATTCGACGCAAAATGAACCTCGCTCAATTCAAGCCGCTGACGGTCTACACCATCTACATCGCCTCCACGCCGGAGAAGGTGTGGGAAGCGCTGACCTCGGCGGAGTTCAGCAAACTGTACTTCTTCGGCAATGAAGTGGCGGTCGAGCCGCGCCTTGGCGGCTCGTTCATCGTGCGCACGCCCGACGGCGCGCTGCACATCAGCGGCGAGGTTCTCGCCTACGATCCGCCGCGAAAGCTCGCGGTCACGTTCAACGTCAACTGGCCGGAGCTGATCGAGAAGCTCGGCCCAACGCTCGTGACTTACGAGATCGAACAGGTCGGCGATGCGGTACGGCTGACGATGAGCGAGGGCCACGATCGCCCGCTCAGCGACGACATCCTCGCCGGTGGCCGCTCGGGCTGGCCAGCGATCCTCTCCAGCCTCAAGAGCATGCTCGAGACCGGCAAGCCGCTGGTCGTGAAGCTGGGGCCGCCGCAGCGGATGCTGGACGCGCTGAAGGCGATGGGAATCAAGACGCCGTAGGGGCGCCGTCGTCCCGGGGCGTGCGAAGTCTCGTAGGGTGGGCAAAGGCGCACTTGCGCCGTGCCCACGTCCAACCCAACATCGCAACAGAACCGTGGGCACGCTTCGCCTTGCCCACCCTACGGCACTGCCCAAGGGGCGGAGGGGACGCGCTAAACCGGCACCACCAGCCGCCGATAGAGATGCCAGGTCGCATGCCCGAGCACCGGCAGCGTCACGATCAGCCCCAGAAAATACGGCAGTGCCGAGACGATCAGCAGCATCACGATCACGGCGGCCCATGAAATCATCGGCAGCGGGCTCGTCACCACCGCGCGCACGCTCGTCACCATCGCCGTGACGAAATCGACCTCGCGGTCGAGCAGCAGCGGAAACGAAACCACGGTCAGCGAGAACAGGAGCAGCGACAGCACCGCACCGACGGCGTTGCCAATGCCGAGGAACAGCAGGCCTTCATTGGTAGTCAGAACCACGGTCATGAATTCCTGAAGGCTGGAGAAAGAGGCGTTGAGGCCGAGCAGCAGCGCGATCAGAAGCCGCACCTGGTACATCCAGACCACGAACACGAACAACGTGACGAACGCCATCCAGCCGATCTCGCTGCGCGAGCGTACGGCGGACCAGATCTTGCCGAAGGAGACCGGCTCGCCGAGCTCGCGGCGGCGGCTGACCTCGTAGAGGCCGATCGCCACGAACGGTCCGATCAGCGCGAAGCCCGCCGCCAGGGGATAGACCAGATAGACCATGCCGTAGGCGGTGAGGCACAGCATGATGACGATTCCGCCGGCGGCGTAGAGCGCGCCGAAGCCGAGACCGTAAAGCGGCAGGGCCTGGAAATCACGCAGGCCCTCGACCAGCGCTTCGGCGATGTCGGTCGCCGCGACGGAACGCACCACCGGATCGACCTTGCCCGAGATGGACATCAGCTTCCTCCACACATCGGCGCGATCTTTCGTCGCGCACAGAGCGCAATATTAGCGCCACTGCGCGCGGGCGCAACTTGATGCCGGATCGCGGGAAGAGGCGGCAACGCCCGCCCCTCGGAGATCGCGAGGCGGCTCGAATTCTTTAATCTTCTGTGCGATTTTCGAGCGAATTCCTATGGACTGAGCAGACGATAATCCGCAAGTTTTACCTTCGAACAAACACCCGCGATGACCAGAGCGGACCGCCCCACCGATGAGCCTGCGTACCCGGTTACTGATCCTCGTCATCGCGGCCATGCTGGTGCCGGCGAGCCTCGTCGGGCTGCGCTTCGCGCAGAACAGGTCCAGCGACATCAACGCGGCCTTGGCCAATTTGGCGGCGAGCGCCGACGACATCGCGAGCGATCTGGACGAGAAGATCCAGGGCACCGCCCAGCTTCACTATGGTCTCGCCCGTGCCCGCGACCTCGACACGCGCGACAAGGCGGCGTGCTCGGCGTTTCTGTCGGAGGTGCGTGAAGAACACCCGCAGTTCACGGGGATCCTGACCATCGATCCTGACGGCAGACTGTTCTGCGATTCGCTGCGGACCAACCGCACGCTCGACCTGAACGACCGCGGCTATTTCAAACAGGTCAAGAATCTTCGAGGCGTCGTCGCGGTGGAGCCGGTATTCGGCCGCCTGACCGGGCTGTCAGTGCTGCAGATCGCCTATCCCGTGCGATCGGAGGCGGGCGCGCTGAAATTCGTGCTGCTCGCGTCATTCAACCTGAACAAATTCGCGGAATTTCACGACAAGCGGCTGCTCGCCGAGAAGGACATCCTGCTCCTCGACGCCAAGGGTACGGTCCTGGTCGCCCCCAAGAGTGGCGGCTTCAGCGTGCCCGTGGGCGGGTCCATTGCCGGCTCCGACCTGTTTCGCTTCGCGGCAGCACCCGATGGCGAGCCGTTCCTGGAAATCAGCGACCGCGGGGGCCACACGCAGATCTGGGGCGTCGCCCGCTCGCCCTCGATCCGTAAGGCGGGCCTCACCATCCTGGTCGGACGGTCCAAGGACGGACTGGTCGCGGCGGCAAACCGCCGGCTCTACGAGGACATAGCAATTCTCGCGGTGGCCTTGCTGCTGCTTCTGGCCGGCTTATTGATCCTCA
Source organism: Bradyrhizobium sp. SHOUNA76 (assembly GCF_023006445.1). Classification (NCBI taxonomy): domain Bacteria; kingdom Pseudomonadati; phylum Pseudomonadota; class Alphaproteobacteria; order Hyphomicrobiales; family Nitrobacteraceae; genus Bradyrhizobium; species Bradyrhizobium sp. SHOUNA76. The sequence continues at coordinate 30,134 of NZ_JALBHA010000020.1, read as the reverse complement.
CAAACGTGGGCATCGGACGACAGGTCAGGCGGCTGGCCGTCATGGCAAAGAGACTGGGACGCGGCGATCTCAGCGCGCGCATTCCAGAGCCCCATCCGGGCGGCGAGCTCGGCGGATTGATGACGCTGCTCAACAGCACCGCCGAATCGCTCGAGCAGCAGCGCAACGCGATCGCGGATCTCAGCCATAAGCTCAGCCAATCCCAGAAAATGGAAGCCATGGGCCAGCTCACCGGCGGCGTGGCACATGATTTCAACAATCTGTTGACCGTCATTCTCGGCAACTCGGAGCATCTTGCCGACAGGCTGGCGGGAAACAAGGAATTGCACCGGATCGCCGGCGACATCGCGACTGCCGCGGAGCGCGGTTCCGACCTGACCAAGAGCCTGCTCGCCTTCGCACGCAAGCAGCCGCTCCGGCCGCGCGAGATCGATATCGCCGAGAAAGTTCTCGGCATGGAGCAGCTCTTGCGTCGGACCCTGGGCGAGCACATCGAGTGCCGCTTCGCGTTCGAACCGGATCTGTGGCCGGCCAGCGTCGACCCCGGCCAGTTGACGACGGCCGTGCTCAACCTCGTACTCAACGCGCGCGACGCGATGCCGGAAGGCGGCAAGCTGACGGTCGAGGTCCGTAACAGCTCGCTCGGGGAATCCGACCTCGACGTCAACGGCGAGCCGCGGCCCGGCGACTACGTCATGGTCGCCGTCACGGATACCGGCAGCGGCATGAGCTCCGAAGTGGCGAGCCGCGCCTTCGAGCCGTTCTTCACGACCAAGGAGGTCGGCAAGGGGACCGGCCTCGGCCTGAGCATGGTCTACGGATTTGCACAACAGTCCGGCGGGCTTGTGCAGATGCAGTCCGAACCGGGACAGGGCAGTGTCGTCAGGCTCTTCTTTCCCCGTCTCGCAACACCGTCGAGCGAGGATTCGCCACCTGCGGAGCAGACCGTCACACAGGCCGGACACGAGACCATTCTTCTCGTCGAAGACGACGACATGGTGCGCGCCTATGTCGAGAACGAGCTCAGGACGCTCGGCTACCGGGTCATCGCGACGTCGAACGGACCCGCCGCGCTGAATGTGCTGCGCCAGCCAGGGGACGTCCAGTTGCTGTTCACCGACGTCGTGATGCCCGGCGGCATGTTCGGGCCCGAGCTTGCGAGGCAAGCAAGCGAGCTGCGGCCCGGGCTCAAGGTGCTCTTCACTTCCGGCTACAGCCAAAATCCCGTCAAGACACCCGACGGGATCGGCGAGGCCCGCATTCTGACCAAGCCGTTCCGGCGAAAGGATCTTGCCGCGATGCTGCGCTCCGCCCTCTCGGAGCCATCGCGCTAGATCAGGACGCGATCGCCAGCTGGAGCGCCACGGCGAGATTGGCCGCGAACAGACCTGCGTCAATGACGAAGATTCGGAGCATCGGACCTTTCAGCACCGGCCAGTACGCCACCCCGACCCGGCCTCCGCGCATCAGCACCGGCAGATTGTAGGCGAACTGGCTGAAATGGCAGGCGGCAAAGAACAGGAACAGCGCGAGCTGGGCTTCGACGGGCTGGAAGAAAGACGGACGCACGGCAAGAAGATAGAACGACAACAGCCCGATGGGCAGATTGATTCCGCCCAGAAACGCAACGCTGGCCGCGAGGGTCGGCGCGATCGGATTGCCGCGCTCTTCCCGCGGCAGCAATATCTTCAGCGTGTTGCGCTGGGCAATGCTGAACTGGACGAATGCGCCGACGAACCAGAGCGTGTTGAGAAGCAGAACGATATCCGAGAGGCGCATGATTATTTTCCGTAGAAGGCTTCGCTGTGGACGACGCGGCCGGCATCGTCGAAATCCATGAACTCGCTGGCCCGCGTGTCGCCGAGCTGCCACCACACCGTCAGGCGCGCGATCGCCTCATCCCAGCTCCAGCTCAGGATCTTCAGGTCGGCGCTTTCGATGTGGCCATAGGCTTTGCGCCAATAGGCGCGGATATTCTCGATGCCGGCCACGACAGGAGAGCCGGTCAGCGTCAGCGCCAGGGGGCTGCGCATCTGCGCATTCTCGGCAAAATGCGCCACGACCGCATCGATATCGACCTTGCACCAGCTCGCGCACCATGCCGCGACGAACCGCTCGGCGGCTGCGCGATTCATTGTCTGTGCACTCATGACACGGCCCTCCCCTCGCTCGTCGGCGAGGAAAGTGGCAAAGCCCGCCTCTCATGTCAACCACGTTGACTTGAGATTTCGTCAATTGTGGTCGGCGATCGCCTCCATGACCGCCATCCACGCCGCCGCCCCCGACACCCCGGCGCGATCGAACGCCTCGCGCAGGACCTTGCGCTCATGATCCGAGGCCCGCTGCTCGATGCGTCGCCCGGCTTCCGTCAGGCGCAGCAGCTTGGAGCGATGCTGCTCTGGCGAGCGCTTCGACGTCAGCAGCTTGCGCTCCAGCAGCAGGTTGAGCGGCCGGCTGAGGGCTTGCTTGGAAATGCCGAGAACCTCGAGCAGCGAGCCGATCGCAATATCGGGCCGGCGCGCCACCACGTAGAGGATGCGGTGGTGCGGACGCGACAGGCCCTGCTTCGCAAGATATTCGTCGGCCTGCAGCGTCATGCCGCGCCAGCCGTAATACATGAGCTCGAGCGCCGCATCCAGATCGTGCAGCTTGTCGAGCGAGGCGCGATGAAGTCCCGCGGCTTGAGACGTCTTTGCCATCGTTGAGAGTCAGCCCTTCGCCCGCAGCTCGCGCCGCAGCACCTTGCCCGTCGCCGTCATCGGCAGCGTTTCGGCGAATGCGACGAAGCGTGGATATTCGTGCGCGGCGAGCTGAACCTTGACGAATTCCTGGATCTCGCGCGCCAGCGCGTCGGTGCCGGTAAAGCCGGGGCGCAGCACGATCCAGGCCTTGATCGATTCGGTGCGGATCGGATCGGGAATGCCGACCACCGCGGCCATGGCCACCGAGGGATGCTTCATCAGCGTATGCTCGATCTCGGACGGGCCGACGCGATAGCCCGCGGTGGTGATGACGTCGTCCTCGCGGCTGACATACCAGAAATAGCCATCCTCGTCCTGCACGCCGAGATCCCCGGTGAGCAGGAACTCGCCGACATATTTCTTCGCCGTCGCCTCCGGATTGCGCCAATATTCGAGCATGGTGACGGGGCATGGCTGGCGCACGCCGATGATGCCGCGTTGCCCGCGCTTCTGCTCTTCGCCCTTGTCGTTGACGATGCGGACGTCGAAACCGGGCGTCGCCTTGCCCATCGCGCCGGGGCGGATCGGAAACAGGTTGGAGTTGCTGCCGATCACGAGATTGCACTCGGTCTGGCCGAACACCTCGTGCGCGTCGATGCCGAAGGTCTCGCGCACCCAGCCCAGCAATTCGCCGCCGAGAGATTCGCCACCGGTAAAGATGCTGCGGAGCTTGACGCCCGGATGCTTCACGCCGGCCTGCCGCATCAGCTTCAGCGCCGTCGGCGGCAGGAAGACGTTGCGGACGCCGAGATCGGCCATCATCTGCATCGCCGCCTGCGGCTCGAATTTTCGCGCGCGGTGACCGACCAGCGGGATGCCGTGGTACCAGAACGCGAGCAGCCCGTTGACGAGGCCGCCGATCCAGGCCCAATCCGCCGGCGTCCACATCAGATCGCCGGGGCGCGGCAGGAAGTTGTGACACATCTCCACGTTCGGGAGATGGCCGAGCACGACGCGGTGAGCGTGCAGCGCGCCCTTCGGGTTGCCTGTGGTGCCCGAGGTGTAGATGATCAGCGCGGGATCGTCGGCGGACGTGTCGACGGTCGCGAAGTCCTCGGACGCGGTTTCGATCGCCGACCAGAAAGGTTTCGCGCCGGCGTGGACGGCGCCGCTCGTGACATAGATGTCCTGCAAATAGGGCAGCCGATCGCGGATATTCGTGAGCTTCTCCCACCCCACCTCATCGGTGATGATGGCCCTTGCCTGCGAATTCGACAGGCGGAATTCCAGCGCGTCCTCGCCAAACAGCGCGAACAGCGGGATCGAGATCAGGCCTGCGCGGAACGCGGCCATATGGGCGATCGGCAATTCCAGCGACTGCGACAGGAACACCGCGACGCGGTCGCCGCGCGAAAGCCCATCCGTCGTCAGCACATTGGCGAAGCGGCGCGACATCTCGGCGATCTCGTCGAAGGAGGTGCGGCTCGTTGCACCGTTCTCGTCGACATAGATCAGCGCAAGCCGGCCGGTGCCATCGGCATGGCGGTCGCAGCACGCTTCCGCCATGTTGAAGCGCGCGGGAATGTCCCAGCGAAAATTGCGATAGAGCTCGTCGTAGGTAGCGGCTTCGGTGAGCATGGCTTGGATCGTTTCCCGATGTCTTGTTATTGCGCAGTTTAGAGCCGCAAATGCACGGGACAAGCCCCGCGCCGTCATTCCGGGGCGACCGCAGGGCGAGCCCGGAATGACAGCGGAGGCTCACCTCACCGTCGCGAAGAACTTCCTGACATCGCGCACGAACAGTTCCGGCTGCTCGAACGCGGCGAAATGGCCGCCCTTCTCCATCTCGCTCCAATACGTGATGTTGTGGAAGTTCGGCTCCATCCAGCGCCGCACCGGCGTGATGATTTCCTTGGGGAAGGCGGCAACGCCGGTCGGCACCTTGACCACCGGCGTGGTGCGGCGCTTGCCAAAGCTCTCCCAGTAAAGCCGCGCCGAGGAGGTCGCCGTCTCCGTCGCCCAGTAGAACATGACGTTGTCGAGCAGCTCGTCGCGGGTGAAGATATTTTCGGGATGACCGCTGCAATCGGTCCAGGCCCAGAATTTTTCCAGGATCCAGGCCGCCTGCCCGCTCGGCGAATCCGTCAGGCCATAGCCGAGCGTCTGCGGCCGTGTCGCCTGCTGCTTGGAGTAACCGGAGTCGAGATCGACATAGTGCTTGAGGCCGGCAAGCGCGCGCTTCTCTTCGGCCGTCGGCTCGCCCTCGACCTTAGGTGCCGCGTTGAAGGCGAGCGTGATGTGGATGCCGGCGCAGCGCGCCGCATCCTGCGCGCCGAGCGAGGTCGTCACCGCCGAACCCCAATCGCCGCCTTGCGCACCGTAACGCGTATAGCCGAGCCGCTCCATCAGCTTGGCCCACGTCGCGGCGATGCGATCGACGCCCCAGCCGGTCGCCTTGGGTTTGGCCGAAAAGCCGAAGCCCGGCAGAGAGGGACAGACGACGTGAAACGCATCCGCGGCATTGCCGCCATGCGCGGCGGGATCGGTGAGAGGCGCGATCACCTTCTGGAATTCGACGATCGAGCCGGGCCAGCCATGGGTGATGATCAGCGGCAGAGCGGACGGCTCTTTCGAACGGGCGTGGATGAAGTGGATGTCGAGCCCGTCGATCTCGGTGGTGAACTGCTCGAAGCGGTTGAGCTTTGCCTCGCGCGCACGCCAGTCGTAACCATCAGCCCAGTAGGTGCAGATCTCCCGGATCCATTTCAGCGGCGCGCCCTGGCTCCAGTCATCGACGAGTTCGGCCTCCGGCCAGCGGGTGCGGGCGAGGCGCGACTTGAGGTCGGCTAGGATGTCGTCGCTGATGGCGATGCGGAAGGGCTTGATGGCGGTCATCGGTTGGCTCCCGATTGTTTCTGTCGGGAGAGAGTAGACCGGATTGCAGCGGCGACAAAGGTGCCATCCCCCTGGAGGGGGAGGATCGGTTCTCCGCGCGATCGACCCTCCCCCTCCAGGGGAGGGTAAGAACCTAGCCCGACAGCGCGGCCTTCACCATGCCACTGGCCTTACCGAAATCCATCTGTCCCGCGTACTTCGCGCGCAGCACCGCGATCACCTTGCCCATGTCCTTCATGCCGGCCGCACCGGTCTCGCCGATCGCATCCGCGATCGCCTGCTTGACCTCGTCGTCGGCCATCTGCTTCGGCAGATAAGCCGAGATCACCGCGATCTCCTCGCGCTCCTGGGCGGCGAGTTCGGCCCGACCGCCTTTTTCGTAGAGCTCGACCGACTCCTGGCGCTGCTTGATCATCTTTTGAAAGACGCCGAGCAGATCGGCATCCGACAGCGGCGGCTTGCCGTTGCCGCGGGCGTCGATGTCGGCGTTCTTGATGGTCGAGTTGACCATGCGCAGCGTGGACAGCTTGCGCTCGTCCTTGGCCTTCATGGCCTCCTTGACTGCATTGTTGATGTCGTCGCGCAGCATGACCGTGATCCCTTCGAATATCTGACGCCTGATCTAGGCCGTTCGCGCCCCCGAGACAACCTCGGTTCCGAGCCATTCCGTCAGCGCCCGCACTGTTGCTTCCGGCTGCTCGGCTTGCGGCAGGTGTCCGCAGCGCTCGAGGATCACGAGCCGTGCGCCGGCGATGGCGTCGGCCATCTCCTTCGAGAACGCATTCGGAATGGTGTTGTCGGCATCGCCCGTCAGCACCAATGTCGGGCACCTGATGGCCGACAGCGTCGGGCGCGAATCCACCCGTGCGATGATTGCGGTCTGCTGCCGCAGATAGCCTTCGATTCCGACATCCTCATCCTGCGCGTGCACGAGCTTGAGAATATCGGCATCATCGCGCCGCGACGGATGCACGAGCTCCGGAAAACTCTCCTCGCGAACGGCGCGAAGCTCGCCGCGCCTCGCGCGCTCCATCAGGGCACAGCGGCGCGCGGTCGCCTCCGGCGTATCGGGCCGCGCCTGGGTGTTGATCAGCGCGAGCCTGGCCACCCGTTCGGGCGCCTGGCGCATGATCTCGAGCGAGATGTAGCCGCCCATGGAATGGCCGGCCAGCGCGAAGCGCGGCGGCGCCTCGGCCAGCACCCGGGCGGCGATCGCCGCCATGCTGTCGTCGCGGATATGGTTGGCAATCATCACCGGGCCGAACCGCCATAGCGCCGGGATCACAGGGACATAGATCCGGGCCGAGGAGGCCAGCCCCGGAACCAGCAGCAGCGGGGTGGTCTGGTCCATTATTGCCTCGCAAGCCCCCAGAATTGCCGGAAATTGTGCGGCCGAGCTTAAGTGCCGGAGACGGGCTGTCAAATATGCAAAAACGCATGTGAATCGGGCCTCTCCCGCTTTGACGGCGGCGCTCGCGGGGACTATGAAACGCGCTCATGACACAACATGACAACGATCCCGCTTGGCCGGACCACAAACCGACCGCGCTCCTCGTGCTTGCCGACGGCACGGTGCTCGAAGGCTTTGGTCTCGGCGCCGAAGGCCACGCCGTCGGTGAGGTCTGCTTCAACACCGCAATGACCGGCTATGAGGAGATCCTCACCGATCCCTCCTATGCCGGCCAGCTCATCACCTTCACCTTCCCGCATATCGGCAATGTCGGTACCAACGAGGAAGACATCGAGACGGTGAACATGGCGGCAACGCCGGGTGCGCGCGGCGTGATCCTGCGCACCGCCATCACCGATCCCTCGAACTATCGCGCCACCAAGCATCTCGATCAGTGGCTGAAGGCGCGCGGCATCATCGGCCTCTCCGGCATCGACACCCGCGCCCTGACCGCGCTGATCCGCAGCAAGGGCATGCCCAATGCCGTGATCGCGCATTCCAAGACCGGCGAGTTCGACCTGCACGGCCTGAAGGAAGAAGCGCGCGAATGGCCGGGCCTCGAGGGCATGGACCTCGTGCCGATGGTCACCTCGGGCCAGCGCTTCACCTGGGACGAGACGCCCTGGCTGTGGGACAAGGGCTTTGGCCGTCAGGACAAGCCGGAATTCAACGTCGTCGCCATCGACTATGGCATCAAGCGCAACATTTTGCGCCTGCTCGCCGGCGTCGGCTGCAAGGTGACGGTGGTGCCGGCGACGACCTCGTCCGACGACATTTTGGCGATGAAGCCGGACGGCGTGTTCCTGTCGAACGGTCCGGGCGATCCGGCGGCGACCGGAAAATATGCCGTGCCCGTGATCCGGGACGTGATCAAGTCGGGCACGCCGACCTTCGGCATCTGTCTCGGCCACCAGATGCTTGGCCTTGCCGTCGGCGCCAAGACCAAGAAGATGCATCAGGGCCATCACGGCGCCAATCATCCCGTCAAGGACGAGACCACCGGCAAGGTCGAGATCACCTCGATGAATCACGGCTTTGCGGTGGACGAGACGACGCTGCCGAAGGGCGCGACGCAGACCCACATCTCGCTGTTCGACGGCTCCAATTGCGGTATCCAGCTCGACGGCAAGCCGGTGTTCTCGGTGCAGTACCACCCCGAGGCTTCACCTGGCCCGCGCGACTCGCACTATCTGTTCCAGCGCTTCGCTGATCTAATGCGGCAGAAGAAGAGCGCGTAAGACGCGCTTGCTTGCAACCACTTCCACGACAAAAGCCCGGGCTCGCCCCGGGCTTTTGCGTCATTCCGGGGCGCGCGCCGCGCGAGCCCGGAATCCCTGGGGCACCGGACTCTGCTGCACAATGGATTCCGGGCTCGACGCTACGCGTCGCCCCGGCATGACGATGGAGCGAGGAACGCCGCCTCACGCCCCTCGTTGATCCCTGCTACATTCGCGCAGGAGCCCCACCATGTCGGTCGTCCGCGACAAGGCCGAGCCGCTCGCCATCGTGTTCGAGGACGACGGCCTTACGCCAAACAACATCCTTCCGTTCCTGGTCTACCAGGGCGCGGTGAAGCTCGATCCGAAGCGGCCGGAAGAGACGATCGAAGACTTGTTCGAAGCGAACGGCTGGGGCGGCACGTGGCGCAACGGCGTGTTCGACTATCTGCATTATCACGCGACGGTGCATGAGGTGCTCGGTGTCGCGCGCGGGAGTGCACGGGTTCGCTTCGGCGGCGATCACGGCCAGGAGCTCCAGATCAAGGCCGGCGACGTCGCGATCCTGCCCGCCGGCACCGGGCATCAATGCATCCAGGCGAGCGACGATTTCTGCGTGATCGGCGCCTATCCGCCGGGCGCGAAGATGGAGATCACAAGGGCGACGCCGGACAACCATGCCAAGGCGCTGAAGACGATTCCGCAAGTGGCGCTGCCGCCAGCCGATCCGGTGACGGGGAAGGATGGCGCGATGATGAGGCTGTGGCGGTAGCCAAGAGGACGGTGCCGTAGGGTGGGCAAAGCGGAGCGTGCCCACGCATTTTTGCGATCGAGAGTGATGGTGGGCACGGAGCGCGAAGAGCGCGCCTTTGCCCACCCTACGACATCCGGGCTACGCCTCGTTGCCGCCTTCCTGGCGGGTGGCTTCGAACAGGAACCAGGTGCGGCGCTCGGTTTCGTCGATGAAATTTTCCAGGATGCTGGCGCTGGCGACATCGCCGGCGTCGTCGCAAACGTCGTGTGCTTTGCGCATCGCAGCGGCGACGTGCTTGTTGTCCTGCATCAGCTCGCGCAGCATCTCGCGGGGCGGGACGTAGTCCTCGTTGTTGTCCTTGATGGTCTGGAGCTTTGCGACCTGGCCGATCGACTTCAGCGTGGTGCCGCCGATCTTGCGGACGCGCTCGGCAAGCTGATCGGTGGTGGCGAAGATCTGGTCCGACTGTTCGTCGAGCAGCAGATGGTAGTCCCGGAAGTGACGCCCGCTGATGTGCCAGTGGAAATTCTTGGTCTTCAGATACAGCGCGAAGGCGTCGGCCAAAAGCACGTTGAGCGCCTCCGAGACCTTCTTGACCCCGTCGGGAGACAGATCGGTGGGGGTATCGAGATCGGGGGAGACCTTGTTGTTGGTTTTGCTCACGGGAGACCTTCCTGTTAGGACGCGGACATTGACGGCGCGCCGTCGCACCCCTAACGCAAGGCGGACAGCGCTGGTTCCTTTCGCGGAACCGTTTGGCCGGGACCCTCGAATACCATGGACGATTGGATCGATTATTACGACTCCACGCATACGATCTATGTCAGCAAGCTGCATCGCGACTTGCACTTCCAGATCATCGCGCGGGACATCGTCGGCTACATCTCCTCGCCGGACGCTACGGTGCTGGACTATGCCTGCGGCGAGGCGCTGTCGGCGAGCCAGGTGGCCGCTAGTTGCGGCAAGCTGATCCTTGCCGAGCCTGCGCCCGGCGTGCGCGGCCGGCTGATCGCGCGGTTTGCTCCGAACACCAGGATCCGCGTCCGCTCGCTCGACGACGTCCGCAACATGCAGGACCAGTCGATCGACCTCGTGGTGATGAACTCGGTCGCGCAATACATGGCGCCGGACGAGCTCGATGCCGCGCTCCTCAACATCCACCGCATCCTGAAGCCCTCCGGCAAGCTGGTGCTGGGAGACATCCTCCAGCCCAATGTCGGCATGTTCAGGGACGTCATGGCGCTGCTCGGCTTCGGCCTGCGCCACGGCTTCCTGAAGGACGCGCTGATCGGGCTGATCAGCACCGCGCTGTCGGATTACCGTCACCTGCGCACGCGCATCGGACTGCAGCGCTACAGCGAGGACGAGATCACCGCCAAGCTGAGGGCGGCCGGGTTCGCGGTCCAGCGCGCTCACACCAATATCGGCCACAATCGCTGGCGCATGACCTTCGTCGCGCGGCCGCCTCTGGTTCGTTAAGCATAACAATTAGCCGTTGTAGCTTGCCGCACTGCAATCGGTCATGATCGCCTCGGCCCGGTGGCGGAAGCGTCTACGCGAGGGCGGTGCAACGCTCTACATCCTGGTTCAAATCCAGGCCGGGTCTCCACGCTTCGCCCCTTCGGGGCTACGCGTGGCGCGGCCACGCCCCCCGAGCAGCCCACCCTCCCCTAACCGGTCAAAATTGCCGGTTGATGGGCGTTTTTCGGGGTTTCGCCGCCCCAAAAACTGGTCTAAGACCCACCCGCGCGCGAGGGAGACCACCGCGCTCTCGGCCAAAGGGACGCGCAGCAGCGCGCCCTTTTTTTGTGCCCAAATTCCAGTCCGGCGAGAGTTGATGCCCAAACGTACAGACATCACCACCATCCTGATCATCGGCGCCGGTCCCATCGTGATCGGCCAGGCCTGCGAGTTCGACTATTCGGGCACCCAGGCGGTGAAGACGCTGAAGGAAGAGGGCTACCGCATCGTCCTCGTCAATTCCAACCCGGCCACCATCATGACCGACCCGGAATTGGCCGATGCGACCTATATCGAGCCGATCACGCCCGAGATCGTCGCGAAAATCATCGAGAAGGAACGTCACGTCATCCCCGGCGGCTTCGCGCTGCTGCCGACCATGGGCGGCCAGACCGCGCTGAACTGCGCGCTGTCGCTGCGCCGCCAGGGCACGCTGGAAAAGTTCGACGTTGAGATGATCGGCGCGACCGCCGATGCCATCGACAAGGCCGAGGACCGCCAGCTCTTCCGCGAGGCCATGACGAAGATCGGGCTCGAGACGCCGAGGTCGCGGCTCGCCAACGCCTCCGCCCTAAAGAAGTCTTTCCGCGACAAACACCAGGCCGAACGCGAGAAGCTGTCGGGCGCCGCCCTCGAAGAGCACGATCGGCAATGGACGCTGGGCGAAGGTGACCGCCGCAAGCGCTACCAGGAATACGCCTTCGGCCAGGCCATGATGGCGCTGTCCGAGATCGGCCTGCCCGCGATCATCCGCCCCTCCTTTACGATGGGCGGTACCGGCGGCGGCATTGCCTACAACAAGGAAGAATTCCTCGACATCATCGAGCGCGGCCTCGACGCATCTCCCACCAACGAAGTGCTGATTGAAGAATCCGTGCTCGGCTGGAAAGAGTACGAGATGGAGGTGGTGCGCGACAAGAAAGACAATTGCATCATCGTCTGCTCGATCGAGAACCTCGATCCGATGGGCGTGCACACCGGCGATTCCATCACGGTGGCGCCGGCGCTGACGCTGACCGACAAAGAATACCAGATCATGCGCGACGCCTCGCTGGCGGTGCTGCGCGAGATCGGCGTCGAGACCGGCGGCTCCAACGTGCAGTTCGGCGTCAATCCCGAGGACGGCCGCATGGTCGTGATCGAGATGAATCCGCGCGTGTCGCGCTCCTCCGCGCTGGCCTCGAAGGCGACAGGCTTTCCGATCGCCAAGGTCGCCGCCAAGCTCGCGGTCGGCTACACGCTCGACGAGATCGCCAACGACATCACCGGCGGCGCCACGCCGGCCTCGTTCGAGCCGACGATCGACTACGTCGTCACCAAGGTGCCGCGCTTCGCCTTCGAGAAGTTCCCGGGCGCCTCGACCACGCTGACCACGTCGATGAAGTCGGTCGGCGAAGTCATGGCGATCGGCCGCACCTTCCAGGAAAGCCTGCAGAAGGCGTTGCGCGGACTCGAGACCGGATTGACCGGCCTCGACGAGATCGAGATCGAGGGTCTCGGCCGCGACGACGACAAGAACGCAATCCGGGCCGCGCTCGGCACGCCGACGCCGAACCGGCTGCTCCAGGTCGCCCAGGCCATGCGGCTCGGCTGGTCGAACGAGGAGATCTTCAACTCCTGCAAGATCGACCCGTGGTTCCTCGGCGAGATGCGCGGCATCGTCGACATGGAGGAGAAGGTCCGGAAGAACGGCCTGCCCGGCAACGCCTTCGGCATGCGCACGCTGAAGGCCATGGGCTTCTCCGACGCGCGTCTCGCAGTGCTCGCCGAGACGACGGAGGCCGAGGTGACCGCGAAGCGCCACGCGCTCGGCGTTCGCCCGGTCTACAAGCGGATCGACACCTGCGCGGCCGAGTTCGCCTCGCCCACCGCCTATATGTACTCGACCTATGAGGCGCCGTTTGCGGGCGCGCCCGCGGACGAGAGCACGCCGTCCGACAAGAAGAAGGTCATCATTCTCGGCGGCGGCCCCAACCGCATCGGCCAGGGCATCGAGTTCGACTATTGCTGCTGTCACGCCTGCTTCGCGCTGCACGACGCCGGCTACGAATCCATCATGGTCAATTGCAACCCGGAGACGGTGTCGACCGACTACGACACCGCCGACCGGCTCTATTTCGAGCCGCTCACCGCCGAAGACGTGCTGGAGATCATCGCCAAGGAACGCAGCAAGGGCACGCTGCACGGCGTGATCGTGCAGTTCGGCGGCCAGACCCCGCTCAAGCTCGCGCGCGCCCTGGAAGCCGCCGAAGTGCCGATCCTCGGCACCTCGCCTGATGCCATCGACCTTGCCGAGGATCGTGACCGCTTCAAGCGGGTGCTCGACAAGCTCCGCCTCAAGCAGCCGAAGAACGGCATCGCCTATTCGGTCGAACAGGCGCGCCTGGTCGCAACCGATCTCGGCCTGCCGCTGGTGGTGCGCCCCTCCTACGTGCTCGGCGGCCGCGCGATGCAGATCATCCGCGAGGAGAACCAGCTCAGCGATTACCTGCTCGGCACGCTGCCGGAGCTGGTGCCGGCCGACGTCAAGGCGCGCTATCCGAACGACAAGACCGGGCAGATCAACACCGTGCTCGGCAAGAACCCGCTGCTGTTCGACCGTTATCTGTCTGATGCCACCGAGATCGACGTCGACTGCCTCTGCGACGGCAAGGACACGTTCATCGTCGGCATCATGGAGCATATCGAGGAAGCCGGCATCCATTCCGGCGACAGCGCCTGCTCGCTGCCGCCGCACTCGCTCGATGGGAAGATGATCGAGGAGCTGGAGCGGCAGACCCGCGAGCTCGCGCTCGGCCTCGACGTGGTCGGCCTGATGAACGTGCAATACGCCATCAAGGACGGCGAGATCTACGTGCTCGAGGTCAATCCGCGCGCCTCGCGCACCGTGCCCTTCGTCGCCAAGGTGGTCGGCACGCCGGTCGCTAAGATCGCCGCGCGCGTCATGGCCGGCGAGAAGCTCGCCGATTTCAAGCTGAAGAAGGCGCAGCTCAAGCATGTCGGCGTCAAGGAATCGGTGTTTCCGTTCGCGCGCTTCCCCGGCGTCGACACGGTGCTCGGCCCCGAGATGCGCTCGACCGGCGAGGTCATGGGCATCGACCGCTCGTTTGCGGTGGCGTTCGCCAAGAGCCAGCTCGGCGGCGGCACGCGAGTACCGCGCAAGGGCACGGTGTTCGTCTCCGTGCGTGAAAGCGACAAGACGCGTATCGCCGAAGCGGTTCGCGAATTGCATTCACTCGGATTCAAGGTGCTGGCGACCTCGGGCACCCAGCGCTTCCTGACCGATCAGGGCATCCCGACCGAGAAGGTGAACAAGGTGCTGGAGGGCCGGCCGCACATCGTCGACGCCATCACCAATGGCGACGTCCAGCTCGTCTTCAACACCACCGAAGGCCCGCAGGCGCTGGCCGACAGCCGTTCGCTGCGGCGCGCGGCCCTCTTGCATAAAGTGCCGTATTACACCACTCTTTCCGGGGCCGTGGCGGCCGCGCAGGGCATCCGCGCCTATTTGGGCGGGGACCTTGAGGTTCGTACCCTGCAGAGCTACTTTTCGGAAACCTGATCGCTAGCGGCAGCGACGCTTCCGCTAAGTGATTGGCAATGAAGCCACAATGGCCGGAGGAACTGATCCGGCCAGGTGGTGGTTCTGTTCCGGCGCCAGACCCACAAACTCCCGGTGGGCGCGTGTTCAGGCCCGGGAATACCGACGAATCAAGGTTGCCGCGCCCTCGGTCTTTGTGGGGGCGCGCAGCTGAAGGACGAGAGAAGAGATGGAAAAGGTTCCGATGACCCAGGCCGGCTTTGTCGCGCTCGGGGAAGAATTGAAGAAGCGCCAGTCGGAAGATCGTCCGCGGATCATCGAGCATATCGCCGAGGCGCGCTCGCACGGAGACCTGTCGGAGAACGCGGAATATCATGCCGCGAAGGAAGAGCAGTCCCACAATGAAGGCCGCATCGCCGAGCTCGAGGACAAGCTCGCGCGCGCCGACATCATCGACATCTCGAAACTGTCCGGCGACACCATCAAGTTCGGCGCCACCGTGACCTTGGTCGACGAGGACACCGAGAAGAAGACGGTGTGGCAGATCGTCGGCGAGGTCGAGGCCGACGCCAAGAAGGGCCGCATCTCCATCACCTCGCCGCTCGCGCGCGCGCTGATCGGCAAGAAGAAGGGCTCGACCGTCGAGGTCAATGCACCCGGCGGCGCCAAGGCGTATGAGATTACCAAGGTGGAGTGGCGGTAAGGATTTGCCGCTGCACGTGATGAGATTTCGAAAAGGCCGCGCACTGCGCGGCCTTTTTTGTATCGGCATGTTGCCTGCGTGAGTGGACACGCGCTCTCACCGCGCGTCATTGCGAGGAGCGAAGCGACGAAGCAATCCAGACTGCCTCTGCGGAAAGATTCTGGATTGCTTCGCTGCGCTCGCAATGACGGTGTTTTGTTGCGAGCCCCACTCCATCACCGTCACCCTGAGGTGCTCGCCTCTTCGGCGAGCCTCGAAGGGCGACGGCCCCGCTGCGGCCGCATTTCGACCGCTCATCCTTCGAGGCTCCCCATCGGGCGCTTTGCGCCCGATGCCTCGCACCTCAGGATGACGGGACTGGCAGGACGCTTGGAGAGGCTACCGCCGCCCCTTCACGTCCAGCGGCACGGCGGCTTCATACTTCGAGTTATGCAGCACCAGAGAGGTCCGCACGTTGCGCACGTGGGGGGCGGCGGTCAGGTGGGTGACGAAATCCTGGAAGGTCGCCATATCAGGCGCGACGCATTTGAGGATGAAATCGACCTCGCCCGACAGCATCCAGCACTCCCGCACCAGGGGCTCGGCACGGACGAACTCCTCGAAGGCGCGCAAATCCGCCTCGGCCTGGCTCGACAGGTGCACGGCGGCGAACACGGTGACGTCGAAGCCGAGCTTGCGGGCGTCCAGCAGGCCCCGGTAGCCGTGGATGTAGCCCTCCTCCTCCAGCGCGCGGACGCGGCGCAGGCAGGGCGGCGGCGAGATGCCGACGCGCTTGGCCAGCTCGACATTCGTGATTCGACCGTCGGCCTGAATCTCGGTGAGAATTTTCAGGTCGATCTCGTCTAGGTTCCGCGACACGTGATTGGAACTCCTGGCCTTTGCGGCGGTATTGAGTGACTTATCGCAATCCTCATAGCCCAGTCCGCGCCGTCAGCGCAATTTTATTGCGCGTGCAGCGCAATCGACTTTTGTTCCCTGTTGGAAAAATCCGCCGAGAGGGAATGCAATTCTTGCATAGCTCACCAGAAGGCTTAGATTAGCTCTGATATTTCAGCGCCTCCGCGAGGCCTCCCGGCACGTTCCGCGCCCGCGCTGCAAATCCCCCGTGAAAGGCGTCCATCGAAATGTCCGCTCCTGTTCATGCAAAGGTCGTCATTATTGGCTCCGGTCCGGCCGGTTACACTGCGGCGATCTACGCCGCGCGGGCCATGCTGGAGCCGATTCTGATCCAGGGCATCCAGGCGGGCGGCCAGCTCACCATCACCACCGACGTCGAGAACTATCCGGGCTTCGCCGACGTGATCCAGGGCCCCTGGCTGATGGAGCAGATGGAGAAGCAGGCGGTCCATGTCGGCACCAGGATCGTCTCCGACCTCGTCACCAAGCTGGAGACTGCGCAGCGGCCGTTCCGCCTCACCTGCGACAGCGGCGACGTCTATCTCGCCGACACCGTGGTTCTCGCCACCGGCGCGCAAGCGCGCTGGCTCGGGCTGCCGTCCGAAGTCAAATTCCAGGGCGGCGGCGTGTCGGCCTGCGCCACCTGCGACGGCTTCTTTTACCGCAACAAGGAGGTCGTGGTGGTCGGCGGCGGCAATACCGCGGTCGAGGAAGCCCTGTACCTCACCAACCACGCCTCGCAGGTCACCATCGTGCATCGCCGCGATCACTTCCGCGCCGAGCGCATCCTGCAGGAACGGCTGTTCAAGCACCCGAAGATCAAGGTGATCTGGGACTCCGCGGTCGACGAGATCTGCGGCACCGAGAACCCGAACAAGGTCACCCATGTCCGCCTGAAGAACGTCAAGACCGGCGCGCTCACGGACGTGAAGACCGACGGCATCTTCATCGCCATCGGCCATGCGCCGGCGACCGAGCTCATCAAAGACCAGATCAAGCTGAAACCCTCGGGCTATGTCGAGGTCGCCCCGAACTCGACCGCCACCTCGGTGCCCGGCCTGTTCGCCGCCGGCGACGTCGCCGATGAGACCTATCGCCAGGCCGTGACGGCCGCAGGCCTCGGCTGCATGGCAGCGCTCGAGGCCGAACGTTTCTTGGCCCTGCGCGCCAGCGAGCGCGCGGCAGCGGAATAAAGATCATGCCTCGAACACGCGACGGATTTACGGATATGGACTGGGACAAGCTGAAGGTGTTTCACGCAGCGGCGGAAGCTGGCAGCTTCACGCATGCGGGCGAGCAGCTCGGCCTGTCGCAATCGGCGGTGTCGCGCCAGGTCTCGGCGCTGGAGCAGGAGCTTTCGGTCTCGCTGTTCCACCGCCACGCCCGCGGCCTGATCCTCACCGAGCAGGGCGACCTGCTGTTCCGCACCGCGCATGACGTGTTCATGCAGCTCCAGGCGGCGCGCGCGAAACTCACTGACAGCCGCGAGCGGCCGAGCGGCGACCTCAAGATCACCACCACGCCCGGCGTCGGCATCAACTGGCTGATCCCGCGGCTCGGCGAGTTCACCGCGCTCTATCCGGAGATCCGCATCTCGCTGATCGTCACCGACGAGGAACTCGATTTGTCGATGCGCGAGGCTGATGTCGCGATCCGCACCCGCAAGCCGACGCAGCCGGATCTCATCCAGCGCAAGCTGTTCGCGATGGGCTTCCACGCCTATTGCTCGCCGGAATACATCAAGCGCTTCGGCACGCCGCGCACGCTGGAGGAGCTCGACTCCCACCGCATCATCACGCTCGCAGACGGCAACTTCGCGCCGCATCTGCAGAACCGCAACTGGCTGGTCGAAGCCGGGCGCAACGGCTCGGGTCCGCGCGAAGCCTATTTCAGGGTGAACAACATCCTCGGTCTCGTGCGCGCCTGTCAGCAGGGCCTCGGCATCGCCGCGCTGCCCGACTACCTGGTCGAGGAACAGAGCAAACTCGTGCAGCTGTTCGGCGAATCGGATTCGATCCAGCTCGACACGTATTTTGTCTATCCCGAGGAGTTGAAGACGGTCGCGCGCGTGCAGGTGTTCCGCGACTTCGTGGTCAGCAAGGCGCAGCGCTGGCCGTCCTGATTTCCGCATGACTGACATGCGGCCTCGGCGGTTGCTGCAGGACGCTCGTCAAGCTCATACTGTTTGCACGCTGAGCCTTCGCGTTGCGCATTTGTCCCCCTCCTCCAGTGGCGCGGGAGTTCAGTAATCCCTCTTGGAAGGTGATTGTGTCGGCCTCACGTGGCCAATACCTTAAGCCGGGCTCGTTCGAGCCCGGCTTTTTTTCACTTCAATCGGCATTCGCCTTCCGCGTGTATTGACAGTTCCAGGCATACCCCGCATCATTTGCAAATGATCACGAAGTCGTGCGCAGCAATCGCGAAAAAAGGCCCCCATCCCGGGGCCTCGGATTTTTGCGCGCACTAGCTAAGCTTCGTCATCGCTGCAAATCCCGAAAACCCCGCCGCCTGGACGGGGTTTTTTCATGTGCCCTCCGTCTCAGGTTTTTTCCCGAGAAGGAGATGGAAACATGACTGGTCTACAGGAACAACTGCACGGGCTGTGGCTGCCGCTGGTGACGCCGTTTCAGGGCGGCGCGCTCGACGAGCGGTCGTTGCGGCGGCTGACGCGGCACTACAGCGCGCAAGGCATCGACGGCTTCATCCTGGGGGCGACCTCCGGTGAAGGCATGACGCTGCGCGAGGCCGAGCTCGAACGTCTCGTTGCCATCGTGCGCGACGAGATGGCGGCGGGCCGCCGCAACGTTCCGGTCTGCCTCGGGCTGTCAGGCGCCGACACCTCGCGACTGAAGGAACGTCTCGACGAGACCGCGGACTGGCCGATCGACGGTTATCTGATCGCGAGCCCTTATTATGTGCGGCCCTCGCAGCGCGGGCTGCTGGCGCATTTCGAGACGCTCGCCGATCACGCCGCCTGGCCGCTCGCGCTCTACAACATTCCCTATCGCACCGCGGTGAACATCACCAACCAGACCATGCTGCGGCTCGCCGAGCATCAGAATATCGTGGGCTTGAAGGATTGCGGCGCGAGCCGCGAGCAATCGATCGCGCTGCTGCGTGACAGGCCGAAGCAATTCCGCGTGCTCACCGGCGAGGACGCGAACTATTTCGAGGCGCTCGGTGACGGCGCCGACGGCGGCATCGTGCTGTCGGCCCATGTCGAGACCGCGGCGTTTGCGGCGGTCTACGCCGAGCACAAGCGCGGCAATTACGACGCAGCGCTGGCGCGCTGGCATGAGGTCGCAGAGCTGACGCGGCTGCTGTTCACGGAGCCGAGCCCGGCGCCGGCAAAGTACTGGCTGTGGCGATGCGGCCTCATCGACAGCCCCGAAGTGCGCCTGCCGATGGTGGAAGTCAGCAGCGAGCTCGCGGCCACGATCGATCGCGAGATCGAGCGTCGGACGAAGGTAGCGGCGTAGCGGCCTTACTCTTCCCGCCACCTCCGTGTCATTCCGGGGCGCGCACAGCGCGAACGATGGTGCGCAATTGCGCACCATCGTTCGCGACTTCGTCGCGCCCCGGAATGACGGCGGTGGGGACGACAGAGCGCCGCCCTTGGTTAACCGGACCCCAACGCCGTTCGCTACCGCCGCATGGCGCATCTACGGCTCGTTTACGCTCTGGTGCCTATCGTTGTGCTCCGAAGCCTTCTCATAGGGGGAATGACCATGAGGCATCGTACCCGGCCTACGGCCGCAAGCCAGTTCGCTCCGAGCGATCTCCTGCAGGGAATTATCGTCGTATCGTCGTTCGGGTTCTGGGCGGTGATGCTCGGCCTGATGCCGGTGCTGCTGTTTCGGGTCTGGCTCGCCTGAGACGGCTGCTCGCGCGGATGGTTAAAGGGCGGTCGCAAATGCGCTCAAAATGCGAGCGGGATTGCAAGCCGGAATTTTAAAACATCCCGCGTATCGTTCATGCCCATAAGCGAAGAAATCGCGGGGGCATTTGTGAATAGTCATAGTGAGATGGCGTCGCATTACGACGCCGGACAGCAGAGCTTTACCACCGAGGACATTCTCTGGGCCGTCGGCATCTGGTCGGTGATCCTGACTTTGTCGCCGGTCATCGTGTTCTACATGCTGATGGTGGCGTAACCTTCATTTCCACGGGCGAGAACGTGGATGCCCGGGACAAGCCTGGGCATGACGGACCATCATCCAGAAAACGCAAAACGCGCGGACTTCCGCGCGTTTTTTGTCCGGGGAATGAATTATAAAAAATTACGCTGCCTGCTTGTGCATTGCGCCGGATGCCGACGCCGTGCCGCGAATAGCTTTCACTGAACGCTCGATCGCCGCCCACAGCCTTGCGATTTCCTGAGCCGCACGGCTCTCGGCCTGGTACTCCCGCGCGCCTTCGCCATGGCTCAACGCCATCAAGAGATCCGAACGGTTGGTGATCTGGCCACCCCACACCGGCGCACGGAATTTCGCCAGCGCTTCGCGGGCGATGGTGACGATCGGGCTTTCGGCTTCGTCGCGCTTGGCCGGCGCACCGTTGAGCACGACCGCATAGGGCTTGCGCGCCGCGCGGCACATCTGGATGGTTTCCTGCACCGCGTTGACGTCGAACACGCCGGGACGGGCGGGAATCACCACCATAGTGGCATTCTTGATCGCGTCGTCGACGACAGCCGAGAGGTTCGGCGGCGTGTCGATCAACACCCATTCATAACCGTCGCGCTTGGCAGCGGAGACGATGCCGCTGACGGAGTTCACGGCCGCCTTGATCGGCGGTTCGTTGGTGCCACGCAGCTTGTGCCACAGCGTGAGCGAGCCCTGCGGGTCCGCGTCCACGAGCATGACCTGCTTGCTCGCCTTGATCTGCGCGGCGAGATGTGCAGCCAGGGTACTCTTGCCCGAGCCGCCTTTACGCGATGCAAAAACAATAACGTTCATACCTTCGGCCTCCAGATTGACCCTAGGCTACGAAAATGAATCACCACGCTGATTCGTGAAAGATAAATTTATCGAGAGTTGCGCTGGGGTCACGAAATAACAAGGCGTGCTGGCTTTTGAGTCACACTGCGATGTGCGAGGCGCGACAAGAACCGCAATCAAGCGCTGTGCGCGAGCGTGTATGCGTTTTTTGAGCAGTCCTTCGGGACGACGCGGAATGCAACCTCGCCGCGCAAACCCGCATCCGACTCTTTTCCGTCGTGCCTGCGTCGCAAGCTCACGCCAGCCGCGCGAACAAAAGGAGTCCGTTACCTTACGAAGTTTCGCAAAAGGAAGGCGGGTGCCGCTCAGCTGTCGCTGGTCTTTTTCTTCTTGGCCGCCGGCTTGGCGCTCTTCTTCGCGGTTTTGGGCGCGATGTTGGTCGGCCTGCCGGCACGGGCCTCGCCCGGCTCCGGTCCGCGGCGGAAGAACACCGCGCATTGTGGCGAGAGCTGCGCCTTCTTCTTGATCATGCAGGCGGTGATGGCATCGACGTTCGGCACGAACTCGCCGCACAGCCGCATCGCATCCGGCGTGCAGGCCTGCTGCTCCTCCGGGGTGTAGGCGAAGCCGGCACCGGGCTGGATCAGCACGGCCAGCGCCATCCCGAGGGTGGCAGCAGCCAAGGATGACTTGAAGCGAAGCGCCGGCATTGAATCCCCCACATGTCGAACAGGAGGGAATAGTGGGTGAACGGCGGTTCGTTGGCAACCGAGCGGGATGCGAAAGCCGCGACCTGTGCGGTCTCGGCAACAGGGCGGGCATCGCGGTGATCCGCCTGCGGGAAAGGTCGGCGCGAAGCGCCGGGTGAGGGCTCTCTCCGCGTTGGGGTCCTCGATTGTGGCGACACCCCCTTCCCAGCCCTCCCCCGCAAGCGGGAGAGGGAGCGCACCTGCTCCTGCGGCAACGACGGCTTGGCTGGATCGAGCTCGGCCGCTGTTCCAGCCACCCCAACACAAAATCGCGAAAACAACCCCATGCACAGTAGCCAAGCCACGGTAATCCCATAGCATTTCATATCTTAGGATTTAGCGAAATCTGGTTTGACTTGTCGGGCGAAACGGGGGCATCATGGCATCATCAAGAAGATGCGCGTGGGGTGGCCGGCTTGTCTCCTGCGCTGGTCGAAAAGCGCACGGAGGAGCACGGTTGCATGGACGGGAATGAGGCGGAGCTGCCGCTGTCGGGTGTCACGGTGGTTTCGCTCGAACAGGCGATCGCGGCGCCGCTGGCCAGCCGGCACCTGGCGGACTGGGGCGCGCGGGTCATCAAGATCGAGCGGCCGGGCACTGGAGATTTCTGCCGGGACTACGACCACGTGATGAACGGCATGTCGAGCCAGTTCGTCTGGACCAACCGCTCCAAGGAAAGTCTCGCCATCGACATCAAGAGCGAGGACGGCCGCAAGGTGCTCGACGCCCTGCTGCCGCAGGCGGACGTGTTCATCCAGAATCTCGCGCCGGGCGCTGCGGAGCGGCTCGGCCTCGATGCCGCATCGCTGGTGCGGAAACATCCGCGCATCATCGCCTGCGACGTCTCGGGCTATGGCACCGGCGGCCCCTACAGCGACAAGAAGGCCTATGATCTCCTGGTCCAGTGCGAGGCCGGCGTTCTCGCCATCAACGGCACCGAGGCGGAGCCCGCCAAGGTCGGGCTCTCGGTGGTCGACATCGCCACCGGCATGTACATCCTCAACGGCGTGCTGATGGCGCTGTACCGCCGGGAGCGGACCGGCAAGGGCACGGCCTTCCAAGCCTCGCTGTTCGATTCCATCACGGACTGGATGAGCTATCCCGCCTTCTACACGCAAAGCACGGGCCGGCCGCTGCCGCGAACCGGCGCGAGGCATGCGACGATCGCGCCCTACGGCCCGTTCCGGGTCGGCGACGGTGACACGATCTTCTTCGGCATCCAGAACGATCGGGAATGGCGATCGCTGTGCAGCACCGTCCTCGGCGATGCGGGCTTTGCCGATCATCCAAGCTTCCGCACCAATCCGCTGCGCATGCAGAATCGCGACGATCTGCAGGCGCATATCGAGCAGCGATTTGCCTCCATGACCGGCGAGGAGGTGCTGCGTCTGCTTGACGACGCCTCGATCGCCAACGCGCATCTGAACTCGGTCGAGGCCTTCCTGGCGCATGAGCAGCTTCATGCGCGGTCGCGCGTCCAGAGCGTCGGCTCGCCGTGCGGGCCGCTGATGAGCTTCCTGCCCGCGCTGACCATTCCCGGCCTGAGGCCGCGGATGGATCCGGTGCCCGATGTGGGGCAGCACAATCAAACTATCCTCAGCGAACTCGGCCTCGGCAAGGAGACGTGACGATGGCACATCAGCGGCCAACGCGGGCTTATCTGGCCGTCCCCGCGCATCGCACCCGCCTCGTCGCCAAGGCGGCGGCCTCAGTTGCCGATGCCGTGTTCATGGATCTCGAGGACGCGGTGCCGCCGTCCGAGAAGGGTCTTGCGCTGGAGGAGGCCGCCCGATCCCTCTCCGCGCTCGACTGGGGCAGCAAGCGCGTCACGGTGAGGATCAACGCCGTGGACAGCCCCTTCATCGCGCAGGAGATCCGCGCGCTGGCGGCAGTGCCGAGACTGGATGCGTTGATCGTGCCGAAGGCGGAGCGCGCCAGCGACATCACCGCAATTGCCGAGCAGTTGCGGGCCGCCGGCTCCGATCGCCCCACGCCGGTCGCGCTGGAATTGCTGATCGAGACCGCGCTCGGCCTCGTCAATGTCGACATGCTCGCCGCCTGTCACGACAGCGTTGCCGCGCTTCATCTCGGCGTCGGCGATTTCGCGGCGTCGATCGGCGCCCGCTCCTCCGACATCGGGGTGTCCCCGGATGGCTACCGCCACGTCGGATCGGCGCAAACCGGCTACGCGTTCGCGCCGCTCGACCTGTTCGCTTATCCGATGATGCGCCTGCTGGTGGCCGCGCGCGCGTTCGGCCTCATCGCCATCGACGGCCCCTGCGGTGCGTTCCGCGATGCCAGGCTGACCGAAAGCAGCGCGCAAAAGGCCGCGGCGATGGGGTTCGACGGCAAGCAAGTCATCCATCCCGACCAGATCGAGCCGACGCTGCGCGCATTCATGCCGTCGGACCAGGAGCTGGCCCAGGCGCGGCTGATCGTCGAGGCGATGGAGCAGGCGGAGGCGAAAGGACAGGGCGCGGTGACTCTCGACGGCAAGATGATCGACTACGCCAATGTGCGGATGGCCCGCCGGATCATTGGACTGGGGTCGTAGCGGCGCGTACAAGCCATTCCCGACGCCGATCCTTCGCTCCCGATTTTTCTCCCTATAACATCCGCTCATTGCCTGAGGGTTGGTGGGTGCGCCAGGATGCAAGGCCGATGATTCAAGGCCCTCGCAACACGAGCCGGCCGAGCAGCGCCGCGAGTTCGCTTTGCCTGGATATGCCGAGCTTCTGAAATACGCGCTTCAGCACATTGCGCGCCGTGTCTTCGGCAATCCCGAGCCGGCCTGCAGCTTGCTTCGGCGGAACGCCCGAACCCACCAGAGAGGCGATTCTGGCCTCCCCGAGCGTCAAGCCCAGGATGTCCCGCACGATGGCGGGATCCGGCGGCTCGGCAGATTTCTGCTCGATCGCGAGCACGATCGCCCGCGTGCGGGTCAGAAAATGGCTGTCTGAAAGTGCGCCGGCGGTGATCGGGAGCAGGTAGATGACGAAACGCCGGCCTGTTGCACTCGACTCAACGAGAATGGGTCTCGGCTCGGCCAGCAGATCGCGCGCCTCGGCGCGAAGCGTTTGCGTCATAGCGGCCTCGAACGGCGCCCGGCTCGCCGCCATGCGAACACGCAGACGATCGTTCACGAGGTCGAACACTTCGCCGAGAAGGCTCTCCCCAACCGGATTGGCGAACAGCACACGCGCCGACGAGTCCAGCGCAAACACGCCGATGCCGATCCGCGCAAGGGCGTCGCCAAGGCCGAGATTGGCCAGTTCGGTATCAAGCAGCCTGATCGACAGGCGCAACGATTTCTCGGCGTGGCGCCCGAGCGTGCTTATCAGGTCCAGTTCGGCCTCGGAGAATTGCGGCTTGGCGAAGGCTCGCTGCACGCTGAGCGCCACCAGGATCCGTGGGTCGGGTGACACCCCGATCGATCCGAACCAGCCCAAACCGTGCCTTGCAAGGAATTCCCTGCTGAACGGATGGTTGAGGTAGGCGTCGTCGATCGGGCCGATGTGTCGATCGGTGAAGGGCTCGCCGCTGACGTAAAGGCCGGACGAGACGCAACGTTCGGCCTTGAAATCGTGCTGCGCCCAACGCGTCCCATAGTCGGCGAGCGCGGGCGCGAGGCTTTCGGAGGCGAGGGCTCCGAAGGCCCCGTCGTCCCTTCGCCATTGCAGGATCGCGCCGGCGTCATCGAAGCAGTCTGCGATCTTGCCAAGAGCGGATGGCCAGAATGACGGGCTCGCTGCCGTATCGTAGATCGCTTCGACGGCAGCGAGGAGACGGTCGGCGGCAAGGGCCATGGGGTCCCGATCGATCAGAGAATGCATTAGGTTACATGAAATTGCAGGTTACACGAGATTGCCATTCGGCAATTGCCATCCGGCGGCTCTCCCGAAACTTCTCCCGGATTTCCACGCAAGAGATCGGTTACGGTGGCGGTGCACAAAATTGTCTTTGGTCAGCCTTGCGGCTAACGTGCACTGCAGTGCAGGAGTCCTTGTGCGCTGTCACCGTCATCAAGCACTGCCACCGTCATCAGGAGTGGTGAGGCTGGAAGGCCAGATGATCGACCGTCTCAATGTGCGGATGGCACACAGGGTCATCGGGCTGGGTTGTAGGGGCACATGGCCACGTTGCTGATTGTCGCACCGGTGTTTGCGTTGATCGCGGCCGGCTATGCCGCGGTGCTGTTTCGCTTCGTCTCGGAGAGCGCGCACAAGGGCATCTCGGAATTTGCCTTCAGCATCGCCATCCCAGCGTTGCTGTTCCGCACCATCGTCGTGTCGGAATTCCCCGATGTCAGCCCTTACCGGATGTGGGGCGCCTATTACGGCGCGCTCGCCCTCATCTGGATCGCGGCGCTGGCGATCTCGGCGCTGCTGCGCCAGCGGCGCCAGGACCACGAGGACGGCGTCGTGTTCGCGATCGGCTCGGTCTACGGCAACATCGTGATGCTCGGCATTCCCCTCGTGCTCTCCGCGCTGGGCAACGAGGCGGCGGGGCCGATGGCGCTGATCCTGTCGGTGAACACGCCCCTGCTCTGGCTCTGCGGCATCCTGCAGATGGAGCTTGTCAGCCAGAAGCGCACCGGCTCGGCCCTGTCGGTCATCTGGCCCGTGCTCACCGACCTCGCCCGCAACCCGCTGATGCTGGCAATCGGCTTCGGCGTGATCTGGCGCTTCACCGGCCTCGGCCTCACCCCCGTCATCGACCGCACCATCGAGCTTTTGGCGCAGGCGGGATCGCCGACGGCCCTGATCGCGCTCGGCATCAACCTGTTCCGCTTCGAGGTGAAAGGCGAGAAGCTGAGCATTTTGGTGATGTGCGCGCTGAAGCTGGCGGCGATGCCGGCGGCCGCGTTCGTGCTGGCAAGACTGCTCGACCTGCCGCCGGTCGCCGCCGGCGTCGTCGTGCTGTTCGCGGCGATGCCGACCGGCGCGAATGCCTACATCTTCGCGGTGCAGTATCAGCGGCTGGTGAACCCGGTCTCGGGCGCGGTCGCGCTGGGGACGCTGCTGGCGGCGGTGACGTTGCCGGTGGTGGTGTGGGCGGTGGCGAAGTGAGGCAGGGGCGCCTGACGATTGCCGAAACCGCTATGCGACACCTTGGCCCGCGCGCCAGGCCATCTCCCAGAAATCTGCCTCGAGGCGAGTGGCTTCCTTGAAGATCGCAATCAGCTCGGCCTCGCGGGCCGGCGTGGCGTAGAGATCGGCGAGATGCTCCATATGCGCCCGCGCTTTGGCAGCGACCTCCTGGTACGGCACGCCGGCGTATTCGGCGATCCAGACGCGATAGGCGTTCGTCGCAGCGCCCGCATCGGGAAGCGAGCCGAGCCGCGTTGCGATCTCCGCGTACCCGATCACGCAAGGCGCAAGCGCCACCTTGAGCGCCAGCAGATCGCCGCGCATTCCGGCGTCGAGCACGTAGCGCGTATAGGCCAGCATCTCGGCCGCCGGAGGGGCTTGTTCGAGGTCACTTGGGGATAGACCCCAATCGGCACAGAGCTTCACATGCAGGTTCATCTCGACATCGAGGATGGCCGACAGGCCGGCCGCTGCTTCACGCATGTCGGCAAGCCTGGGCGACTTGTAGACCGCGAGCGCGTAGGCGCGAGCAAACTCGATGAGGAACAAATAGTCCTGAACGAGGTAGTGACGAAACGCCGCTTCGGGGAGCGAGCCGTCCGCCAATCCGTTCGTGAAGGGATGCTCGGTGTAGGCCCGCCACTCAGCGGATGCTGCTGACTTGAGACGCTCGAAGAAACTCACGGATCTTTCCGCCTGCTTGCTTGTCCACGAACGTCTTTGGCTCGCTACCGATAGCGCATTGCGAACCGAGCAGCTACGACGACAGCGGACAAAATAGGCTTTGAGCAGCGCTGAACTGGGCGTCTTGGTGATGTGCGCGCATAAGCTGGCGACGATGCCGGCGCGCGGCGACGTTGCCGGTGGTCTTGTGTGCGTGGTGGCGAGGTAACGCGTCCAAGGCGTGCGGACGACGCCGCGCGTCCTCGGACAGCATTTACGCGGTCAGCGCAGGCCCAGGAACGACAGCACTATACCAATCACGACGACAAGTCCGACCAGATAAATAATCCCGTTCATATCTCAGCTCCCTTTGCTTCTTCCTGCCGCAGTTCCAAACACGCAAGGGCACCAAAAGGTTCGCCGGGACTGGCTGCTGTTTTCTGCCGGAAGCGCGGAACGAAAACGAACGATCCTGCTTCGGCGCCCCGGGCCCTCGCGCCGTCTCGGCGATTTTGCCTTTACACGCAAAGGTGGCTACGCTGCCCTGATACGTGGTGCAGGGAGCGTGACATGGCAAACCGCGACGACATGCTCGCATTGATCAGGGCCGCCTACGCCGCGCGCGACGGCGGCGACACCGATAGCCTGGTGACGGCTTTTCATCCCGAGGGCGCGTTCACCTTGATGGGCGACAAGAGCGCGCTCGAACTGACGGGACGCATGCAGGGCTACCCGACCCTGCACGCAGCCTTCACTCAATTGACCGCCGGCTTCGGCTTCGAAGGCCGCGAGATCCTGGCCGAGCTGGTCGACGGCGATCGTGTCGCCGTCCATTCCCGCGTCACCGTGCGATATCACCCGACCGGCAAAGCGGTCAGCACGGAGATTTTGGACCTGTTCAGATTTCAGGATGGGAAGATCGCGGAGTTGATCGAGTTTGCGGATACGGCGCAGATCAAGGCCATGATTGGGTGAGCACGACCTAGTAAAGTTTCCTGCACTGTCACCGTAATCCAGCGGTTATTCGCGGTTCGCAGAGCGATGATAACGCTGCCGTCCGGAGTGGGCGATCGCAGGTTCGTTCCGTGATGTGGGCAAGGACATCGTCAGCATTGGTACAGTTGGGTGGGCTCGAACCACCGACCTCCTGTTCCACAGACAGGCGCTCTAACCAACTGAGCTACAACTGCATCCTGGCGAGCCGCCCTCAAGGGGTGCCTGAAAAGGTCGACCTAGGGGGGCTGGACGGGGCGGAAACTAGGTGCAACGGCCCGGTTTGGCAAGGCCGCAATGCGGTGAAAAACCGGGTGAAATTGACCGCGGGGCAGGGAAATCGGGGCAATGGCGGGCATCGGAGCGTTGTGCTCCCCCTGCCGGCGACCGAAACACTCCCCGGACGGAGAGAACCCTCACCCGTCGCCCTGCGATGCTTCGCATCGCCGGGCGCCGGCCGCTCCCGCAAGCTGAGAGGCAAGAAAAAACCCGGGCGTTTCGGCCCGGGTTTCTCTCAATTCAAACCTGCCTCACCGCTCAGGCGGCGGGCGGCATGTACTTCGAGGCGCTGGCCTTGATCGGCTCGGCGGTCTCGGCGGCGACGCGCTGGGTGAGCTCGACCAGCTCCTTGGCCTGGGACTGCAAGGTCTCGAACTGCTTGCGGGTGTGGCCGGTCCACAGCTCCAAGGCTTCCGACGGCGACTTGGCGCCGAACAGATGCTGGGCGAAGTCGAGCTGGGCGCTGGAATTGGCCTTCATGAACTCGACCAGCTTGGCGGTGTACTCGCTCGCGCCCTTGGAGGCGGAGGTGAAAACGGCCTCGACGGTGCCGTTGTGGGTCTCGGCCGCGTCCTTGAACTTGGCGTAGTTTTCGCGGGCCTGCGACACGCCCTTTTCGGCGAACGCACGCATCTGCTCGGGGACCTCGAACGGAATGATCGAGGCAGAAAACGGATCAGTCGCACCTGTCATGGTCGTCCCTCACGCTAATTGAAAAAATGGAGTGAGCCTTCTGGCGCGCCCGCCGGCCAACCGGAGCCATCTGATGGCGGGAACGAAGACTGGAAACGCGAAACAAACGATGTGGCTCGCCCAGTGCTTAGGATTATGGCTGCCTATCATGTCAACATTGTGCAGCGCAACGCGCCAAGAGGGTGCGGCGCGATAATTTAATCTAGGTTAGGGCGAAGTTCCCCGGGTGGGGAACCGGGGGTTGAGGTTGATGCAGACCACGCGAGCGGTCGGCGCCCTCTCCCGCCTGCGGGAGAGGGTTGGCGAGAGGGTGCTTCCGCATCGGGACAACCCCAATAACGAGAGAGCCCTCACCCGCGCCTTCGGTGCGACCTCTCCCGCAAGCGGGAGAGGTGACCACCCCAGCCCCACCTTCGAATCCCTTGGATGAACCGGGCTGCCGCTTGCGGGTTTGGGCAGATTAAGGTTATCGCCGCTTTGGGCTACCTCCGAAGGGCCGGGCCGTGGACCTGCCCGCGGCCGCGGGCGATAC
This sequence comes from Bradyrhizobium sp. SHOUNA76, assembly GCF_023006445.1. Classification (NCBI taxonomy): domain Bacteria; kingdom Pseudomonadati; phylum Pseudomonadota; class Alphaproteobacteria; order Hyphomicrobiales; family Nitrobacteraceae; genus Bradyrhizobium; species Bradyrhizobium sp. SHOUNA76. The sequence continues at coordinate 317 of NZ_JALBHA010000020.1, read as the reverse complement.
TAACCCTTTCTTAAGGCTGTCATTCCGGCAGCCGCCAGCTTCAAGCGTGAGATACAGCCGGTCGGATGACGAGTTCGGATTTCCAGTTGCGAGGTGTGGGCGATCCCCGGCTGGCCGTGCATGCGACCTCTCAGCTGCCCGCCTGGCTGTGGTCGATCGACGGCGCGCGCGTGCTGTGGGCCAATCCGGTCGGCGCAAAACTGTTCGGCGCGACAAATAGCGCAGCACTCGCGGACAGGATGTTTGGCCCGGCGGACAGCCATCGCCGCCAGGTCGCCCGGCTCGCCCGGCAGCTGCCGGCGAATGGCTCCGTGCGG
>NZ_JALBHA010000209.1:0-9845 GCF_023006445.1 Bradyrhizobium sp. SHOUNA76 | reverse complement strand
CATCTACGGCCCCGGCCGCAACGCACTGGCGACGCTGCGGGCTGGCACGGCCCGGCGCATCATCAAGCCCGGCCAGGTCTTCAACCGGATCCATGTCGACGACATCGCTAGCGCGATCATGGCCGCCATTCACCACGGAAGCGGCCGGATCTGGAACGTCTGCGACGACGAGCCCGCGCCGCCGCAGGACGTGATCGCCTATGCGGCGGAGCTGACGGGCGTTGCGCCGCCGCCCGAAGAGCCGTTCGCGACAGCCGAGATGTCGGCGATGGCCCGCAGCTTCTATGCCAGCAGCGCCCGTGTCTCCAACGCGAAATTGAAGCGCGAGCTCGGCATTACACTTGTCCACCCGACCTATCGGGACGGCATCGATGCGTTGTGGCGCGCGGGCGAAGGACGATAGTTCCGGCATCCCCGGCGCGTCCCAGACATGCCCCGCCCGCGCTTGACTGGCCTACGGCCTGCTCGATCCGGACCCGCTGGCGCACCAGCCCTCGACCGAGTTCGAATACGGTTTTTCGATCGACGTGCTTGGTGCTGTGGTCGAGAAAGTGAGCGAGCAGAAGCTCGGCGATTATCTCGCCGCCAACGTCTGGCAGCCGCTCGGCATGAAGGATGCTACCTTCCACCCGACCGACGCGCAGCGCCCTCGCCTCGCCCGCCCCTTTGCCAACGACCCGCTGACCGGCAAGCCGCAAGTCATCAAGCTGCTGGACACGCCGACCAAGTTCGGCGGCGCCTGCTCGTTCGCGACGATCGGCGACTACCTCCGCTTCGGGCAGATGCTGCTCAACGGCGGCGAGCTCGACGGCTAGCGCATTCTCGGTCCGAAGACCGTGCATCACATGACGACCAACCACCTTGGCCCCGAGATCAAGAACAACGTTGCCAACGTCGAGCCCCATCGCGGCGGCTTCGGCTTTGGCCTTTCAGTCGCGGTGCGCACCAGCGAAGGGCTGTCGTCGGTCCCCGGCAATCCCAGCGAGTTCACCTGGAACGGTGCCTACGGAACGCAGTTCTTCTGCGATCCCAAGGAGCGTCTCGTCGTCGTGGTGGGAACGGCTGCGCCGGGCGAGCTCAGGAAATACTATCGCGAGCAGGTTCAGGACATCGTCTATGGCGCGATGACGAAGTGAGATCGTTGCACTGAGAATGAAAGGGCGGCCGATCGGGCCACCCTTTCGTAGCTGGCGTATCTAGCGTCAGCTCAACACGCCGTACTTCTTGAACCAGGCCTGTGCCTGCTTCCACGCATCTTCCGCAGCGTCCTTGCGGTAGCTGCCGCGATAATCGGCATGGAAGCCGTGCGGCGCTTCGGGGTAGATCTTGAATTCGGCCGTCTTCTTGTTCTGCTCGAGCGCGGCCTTCATCTGCTCGACCTGCGCGACGGGAATGCCGGTGTCGGCACCGCCGTAGAGGCCGAGCACCGGCGCCTTCATCTCGGGCGCGAGCTGCATCGGGCTCTTCGGCAACAGCGGATTTTCGGGATCGACCAGAGTCCCGTAAAAGGCAACGCCTGCCTTGAGGGTGCCGCTGTGCGCGGCATATTCCCAGACCGTGCGGCCGCCGCGGCAGAAGCCGACGATGCCGAGCTTGGCGGTGTCACCGCCCTGCGATCCCGCCCACGCCACCGTCGCGTCGAGATCGGACAGCAGCTCGGCGTCCGGTTTGGCATTGACGACCGGCAAGAGGTTCTTGATCTCGGTGACCTTGGTGAGATCGACGCCCTTGCGGAAATAATAGTCGGGCGCGATCGCGAAGGCGCCGAGCTTGGCGAGGCGCCGCGTCACGTCCTTGATGTATTCATGCAGGCCGAAAACCTCCATCGCCACGATGATCACCGGCGCCTTGGTGTTGCCGGCAGGACGGGCGAAATAGGCGGGCATCTCTTCGGAGCCGATTTTGATCTTGGCGTCGCCAGCCTGGAGACCGTTGGCGTCGGTCGTGATCACCTCGGCGCGCACGGGCCCGGCCGCAAGCGTGTAACCGGCGGCGACCGCCGCGGTGGCGCTCATGAATCCACGGCGCGAGAGCGGGGCGGCTTTCGTCAATCCGACGACGTCGGACGTCATGGTGGTTTCGAAGCTCATCGGTCGGTCCCTTGCTGCTGCCTATCGTGCCCGCGAGGGCGACGCATTCGCCAATAGTTGCCGGGGAAACGCAAGTCACCGGCCTGCGAGCAGGGGCCTAAGACGATGCGCGAGCTGTCCGGATCGATCGTGTGTCCGATTTAACCGCGTGGCGGCGCTGCAACGCAACATCCATTAACCGAAAATGGGGGTTCTTCCGCTGCACTCCGCACGGTCCGACGTTGCAGACACTTCGCTCCTTCGCGCCATTCGAAACGGTCTCCCGCAATAAATGGGCTCGACGGTGGCCGCAACGATACATCATGTTGCCCGGATGCCGCGCGCGACCGGAATGCATCACGCGAACCACCGTCATTTGATTGAAATTTTCGGATGACTCGAGCGGTGCGATTTACTCGAACTTTCTTTGTGACGCCCTAGTTCCACCCCCGGAAGTTCCATCTCCGGCAACGGAAAGCTTCTTCCCCACGCACGGCCCGCGCGTTCGGCAACGGACGAAGGCCACTCGCGGACTTCATTCTCGTCCACCCAGATTGCGCTAACCAAGGCTCAATTGAATAAAGCTTCATCCGACCGGAACTGAAATGAATTTGGCTCGCGAATCGATTGAACTGTTGGAGCAGGTCGCACGGATCCTGTGGTTCGAAGGCACCAAGCACGGCTTGCGCGACCGCGAGTGGATGGCGCTGCGATTTCTCTCCCGCGCCAACCGCTTTTCCCGGACGCCTTCGGCGCTCGCGAGTTACGTCGGCACCACGCGCGGCACCGCCTCGTTCATCATCGGGGAGCTCGAGCGGCTCGGCTATCTCGAGCGGAAACGATCGGCCACCGACAAGCGCTCGGTGATGCTGAGCGTGACGCAGCAGGGCAAGAAGTTCCTGGTGCGCGACCCCGTCAACGTTCTCGTCGAAGCGATTGCCGTCCTCGACGACCAGGTCAAGATCCGCTTCCGCGACACGTTCCGGCACGTGCTGGATCAGTCGGACGCGGCCGAGCAGCGGCACCATACCGACGTTTGCAAGCGATGCATCTTCCTCCGGGAGGAGCGAACCACCACCGACAGCAAGGCAACGGCTGAATTCAGCTGCCGCCTGTTCCGCTCGCCGATCGCGGAGGCGGAGGTCGATCTGCTATGCACCAGCTTCGAGCATCACCGCCAATAGGCGGCGTTCGATCAGGGCGTCGCCTTGCGTGACGAATAGATGACGCCCCCGCTCGACTCCACCACCAGACGACCGTTCTCGTTCCTGATCTCCTCGATGCGGCCAAGGCCGGGCACCTGCTGTCCCAGCACGGCTTCGATGACGCCGTTCGGGCTCTGCAGGATCGCAATTCCTTCGTAGGCCTGGCGGACCGACCACCCCTTGATCACCTTCCGCGGCGCCGACGCGCGCTCGGACGGAGACACCGAGCCCGTGACCTCGGGCGCTGCGACCGAGGCCATCATCGGCCCTTGCTGCGAGGCGGGCTGCGATTGCACCATCGCCGGTGCCGGAGCCTGGACCTGGGCCTGAGCGAGCTTGTCGAGCTTCACCGTCGAGGACGAACTCACCCGCTCGATGCGGTCCAGGTTCTCGGCGAACCTGCCGAAGCGGTCATTGGTCGCCTTGCTCGATTGATCGACCGCGGTGCGCAGGCCATCGAGATTTTCAGACACGCCCGACATTTGCTTGCGCAATTGCGCGACGGTCTCGCGCAGATTTCTGATCTCCGTATTGGCCGCAACGTTGCTCTGGGCGGGCTGCGTGGCGAGATAGGCGATCACGCCGGTGCAGGCACACACCACAAGCATGGCGGCGACCGCCAATGTTGCGAGCGGCGCAACCCACGTCGGACGGGGCGGCGGGGGCTTGGCCACGATCACGGCCGGCTTGATCACGGTCGTCGCGGGCTTGGGTATCGCCATCTTGTCGAGACGTGCCTTCGCGCGAATGCGTTTCAGCCCCTCGAGCGCCTCCTTCGCGAGAGCTTCGTCGCTCGCCGCGGCCGAGACGCGCTTTGCTCCCGCAACAGGCTTGCTCGCGGGCACCGTATTGTCCTTTGCATCGCGCGGCTCGGGAGCAGGCTTAACCGTTGCGGAAACATCAGCGGTCGCGTTGGGACGAGCTTGTCCATCGGACAACATGTGAAAATGCTCCGTTCGGTTCGATCTGTCGAACGATGACGTTATTTGCCGAAGCTTGCCTGAAACGTGCGCATCGAAAGATTTTCATCACGCGCGATGCGACACTCCATGGCCCAAACGCGCCATGCACGTGGCGAGAGTGCGACTCGAAAGACACACACTCGCCAAGATTTCGCCAAGCTGGAGTCTCGCCGATACTCGTGAGTCGAATTGTCGCACGTGGAAAGGCGTGCGAGAGGGTCAATCCCGGGTTGAAAACCACTCGATATGCGTGACTCCCAGCACCACCCAAAATAGCTGTAATTGTACGGGGATGCGGAACCATACAACCATTGCGGTGCAGAACTAGTTTAGCAACTAAATCAACTGATGCGATTGAATACACCAAGAAACAACTCGAAACAAACCAACAGCATCAAGCACACGTAGCAATCGCTTTGTGGCGCACGCTTGATCGGGAATCGGCAATCGTTACGGTCCTAGTCAAGTGATTCTCGTCAGTTGGCGAGGAGATCGACACAGGTTAGTGGCGTCCGGACGCGATGAGCAACTTGGCGCAACTGGTCTAGGTCGTTTCTCAATCCGCTCCGCGAGGTGATCCGTAAGACACCCGCCGAGCCTCACGCAGTAAGCGTTCAGTATCGAGTCGAAGTACCAGGCCTGCGACACGCAGGCACTGAATGCGTAGGGCTGCCCGCGAATATCGAAACCATAACAACGGTTCGCGGGAAGGAATGTCGTCAAACAGCATCGTTGCCGAGCCGGGGCATCACAACAACCAACCGGCCGCAACAGTTGCGAAACAGGGGCGAAAGACTGATGTATATTATCGTTGATGATCGCGAGAGCGTCGCGAACAGCTACGTCGGAGGGCTCGTTCGCGAAGGCGTATCGTCGATCGGATTCTCCTCCGGGGAATTCTGGGACTGGCTGCAATCCGCAAGTGAATCGGATCTGGCAGCGGTCGACGCCTTCCTCCTCGGGGATTGCGATGCCCGCGGAAGCCTGCCGCGGGCGATGCGCAAGCGTTCCTCGGCTCCCATCATCGCCGTGAGCGGCCAGAAAATGCTCAAGAACACGCTCGAGCTGTTCGAATCGGGCGTCGACGATGTCGTGCACGTGCCCATCCACCTCCGCGAGATCCTCGCCCGAACGGCCGCGATCGCGCGCCGCCGGGTGGGCGAGCTGCCAAGGCCCTGCGAGACCAGGATCCAGGTCTTCTTCAACGGCCGTGACCCCGAGATCGCGGGCCACGCCCTCACCCTGCCCCGCCGCGAGCTGCGCATTCTCGAATATATGGTCAGCAATCACGGCAAGTGGATCACCAAGACGCAGATCTTCAACGCGGTCTACGGCATCTTCGAGTCCACCTTCGATGAGAGCGTGATCGAGAGCCACGTCAGCAAGCTGCGCAAGAAGCTCCGCGACCGCCTCGGCTTCGACGCGATCGTGGCCCGGCGCTACGTCGGGTACCGCCTCGACATCCCCGCCGGCGGGACTCTCGACGAGCCGATGCAGGAGCTCGACGAGGTCGGCATCCTCCTCAACAGGGCGCATGCCGTCCCGGCGGCCTACCCGGCCGGAAACTGAGGCGGCGCGAGCCTGCCACGAAACCGGCAACGGCCTCCGCGAAGCAGCTTCGCGGAGGCCGTTGTACGTTATGAGCCGATGGGTTGAGCCCTGCTAGCGCCCGGAGGTCCGTTCCCTCCCCCCTTGTGGGGGAGGGAACGGAGAGAATATCGCTGTGTCGGCCGAGCGCGATTCGATTTCGAAGCGTCGCGCGCTACGGCTTCGACTGGAATTCTTCCTTGGATACGTAGTTGAAATCCTCGACCAGGACGTCCTGGACGATTTCAGCCTGCATCCGCTCGTTGACGCGCTGCTTGATGGCCGTGGTCAGGACGGAAAGGTCGTAGCGGGCGAGCTTCCTGAAGTCGAGACGGTCGTCGGCATAGATCCTGCGGAAAGCCTCGTCGACGACGAACGGCTCCGGCGGAACGTTGAGCTGGTGCATGGTCCGCGCCTCCACGGTGTAAACGAAGCGCGCGACGATATAGCCCTGCACATTGCCGTTCTCGACCATGGGCACGCTCAGGGCCCGCGTCTTCTGGTATTGCAGCCCGTCGAGATATTCGTCCTTTGCCGGCAGCAGGCTGCCGTTTTCCTTCCAATAGGCCACGGCATAGCTTGTGCCCGCGGTGAGGATGCATACCCAGAGCCCGGCCAGCACCAGTCTGATCATTTTCCGTCCTGTGCTGCGCGACCGGTATAGGTGCCGTCCGACTCGGCCTCCTTGATCGCCTTGACGATGATGCCGGCGACCTCGCGCACCGCGTCGTAGTGCATTTCGAGGATCGAGCGGTTGCGCTCGAGCTTCTCGCGCAGCCGCTGAATCTCCTCGGTGACCTCGACTTCGCCGCCGAGATGCATCCGTGCCCGCATCAGGCGGACGAATTCGAGCATGCTCCGGCTCTTGCGCGCGCTGAAATCGTCGAAATCGATCTTCTGACCCGTCGCGAGCGCGACGGTCTCCTCCTCGACGATGCTCTCGAGCCGACGGATTGCCGCCAGCAGGCCGCGCACCTCGTCCGATCTCGCCGCATCCGCGCCATCGACCACGGCCTCGCTGCCCACGATCGGAAGCAGCACGGGCAGCAGCGCATTGGCTGCTGCCGCTTCCGTCGTCATCGCCTCGATGTCAGCGACCGGTTCGATCACCATGGCCGCCGCGCCTTCTTGTGCCTGCATAGGAAATTCACCCCTCAACGTCTGTCACCCATTCCTCGGATCATCATCCGGCCTTGCCGGCATTGTTCGGGCCCGGCGGATGCGCGGCGGCGAGCCGCTCGGCGATGCCGATGCCCTTGCCCTTTGCCAGCTGGTTGCCAAGCTGCTCCGCCAGCATCGACTTCCAGACGCCGCCGGCCGTGCCCTTGCCAAAGACCTCCTCCGATTCCTTCGGCAACATCGTCTCGACGAAGGTCTGGAGGATGAACGCTTCGAACTTTCGGTACACCTCGCCGGATGCCGGCGCCTTGATCACCCGCACCGGCGCCCCGTTCACAGCGTCAGACTGCGCCTCGGACACTTTCGTCGCGGATTGACCGGCGGCCGCCGCGGCCTTGCCGGCCTCCGCGTCCATCGTGGCGGCGAAGTCGGCGTCGGAAGATTTCAGCGCATCGAGCTTCGCGGTCGCCGCGCGCTGCGCCACGGGATCGGCGGCCTCGAGGACGTCGAGAACGAGGTCGGGCGTCGCTGTCACGATCATGTCTTGTTCCGGTTGGCTGGCCGCGGCGTCCACGCGCGCACGGCAGGGCTTAGTCCCGTCATCTCCTCGAGGACCCGCTTCTCCGCGTCGCGGAGCTTGTCGGCCAGCGCCGCCTTCGCGACTTCCTCGAGCTGCTTGACGCGACGGCTCTCGCTGCGAACCTGGTCGAGCTGCTGAGCGGCCTGCGCCTGAACCTCGCGCGCGCCGACGCTCGTCCGGTTCAAGCGCCGCGCGATCGATTCGCTCGACGAGCCCGCCGGCGGCTTGCCATCGTTGAGGGCTCCCACCAGCCATTCCTGCTCGTCCTGCAGGCTTCTCTCCTGTTGCCGCAATTGCGCGAGCTGCCATTCGGACAGCCGGAGCTGGAGCTTCACGAGCGAGACCATCCGGCCGAGCTTGTCCGCACGCGAGGTCATGACCGTCACTCCGCGAGCCACGACGAGACGCCGAGCATGAATTGCGTCAGCAATTCGTCGCTGGTGAGATAGAGCAGCAGGAAACCGCCGAACAGCACGAAGGGCACGGAGATGAAATAGACCGGAATGGCCGGCGTCAGCTTGTTGATCAGGCCGACCGCCAGGTTGACGATCACCGAATAGACGATGAAGGGGCTGGTGATCCGCAGCGTCAGCACGAACGCTTCCGACAGGCGGCCGACCAGCTGGTCGAGCGCCATGCCGCCGCCGAGCCTGCTGCCGGGATGCCAGACGTCGTAGGAGTTCATCAGCCCGCGCAGGACCTGCCAATGCTGGTCGGTCATGAAGAACAGCGTGGTGACCGACACCATGATCAGCGGCACCAGCGCCGGCGCCGGATCGCTGTCGGCAACCGGCGTCCCCGGGATGTTGCTCAGGCCGATCGCGCTCGCCATCACGGTCGCCATGGTCTGGAGCGCGAGGAAGAACACGCGGCCGCCGAGCCCGATGACACTGCCGACCAGGAGCTCCGAGCAGATCAGGAGCGCCAGCGTCAGCGGCGCGGCGTTGTCCGTGAGAGGCTTCAGCACCGCGATCAGGATCGGCGCCAGCGCAAACGTCGTGACCAGCGCGACGAACAGGCGGACCTGGGCCGGAACGTTGACGCTGGAATAGCCGGGCACCAGCATCAGGCAGGCGCCGATGCGGCAGAACACGATGAACGTCACCAGCACGCTGTCGGCAAGGCCGGAGATCACGATACGGCTCCGAGGGCCCTGATCTCGGCACTGCGCGCGACCTCGACATGCGACAGCACCGGCAGTGTCGGGAACACCCGCTCCAGGATCATCCGGACATAGGGGCGCGCTTCGGGCGTCACCGCCAGCACCACGCTGGTGCCGCTCTCGGTGAACTTGCGGATCGTGGTGCTGGCTTCGGTCGCGAACTGCTCGATCAGGCGCGGATCGGCGTCGAACTCGACGACGTCGCCCTTGGCGTCGCGCTTCAGGCTCTGGTGGAACGCGAGATCCCAGCGGTTGCCGAGACGCACGACATTGAGCACACCATTGTCGGAGAGGTCGCCGCAGATCTGCTGGGCGAGCCGCGTCCGCACATGCTCTGCGACCTGCTCGGAGCGCCGCACATGGGGCGCGATCTCGGCAATCGCCTCGAGGATCAGATGAAGGTTGCGAATGGAGACGCGCTCGGCCAGCAGGATCTTCAGGATCGCCAGCAGGCCCGAATAGGAAATCTGCGACGGGCAGAGATCCTCGACCAGGCGTTTGTATTCGGGATCGAGCCGATCGAGCAGCGCGCGCATGTCCTTGTAGGACAACAGCTGGGCGAGGTTCGCCCGGATCACTTCGCTCAAATGCGTGAGCAGCACCGACAGATTGTCGACCGGCTTGCAGCCCTGCCGCTTGACTTCGTCCGTGAAGGCTTCCGTCACCCACAGCGCCTTCATGCCGAAGGCGGGTTCGACCACCTCTTCGCCCGGCACGTCGGGCTTGCCGTCCTTGTCGACCAGCACGAGCACCTCACCGAGCCTGAGCTCGCCGTGGGCGATGCGCGTGTCGTGGATCCGGATCTGGTAGCTCTTGGGATCGATCGACAGATTGTCGGTGAGCTTGATCTCGGGAACGACGAAGCCGTACTGCTTGGCGAACTTCTTGCGGATCTTGGCCACGCGGTGCGCAAGCTCGGTGCGCGAGCCTAGCAGATGGACCGAAAGATGGCCGCCGAGCGCCAGTTCGATCTCGGCGGTCTTGAGCTGGTCCTTGACGGATTCCTTGGCCTCGGTCTGGGCACGCTCGTCGGCCTTGAGCGCCGCCTCCTTGCGCTCACGGGCCGCCTGCTGCTTCGGCAGCGAGTAGCCGACGAAGGCCATGACGCCGCCGAGCAGCACGAAGGGCGCCAACGGCAGCCCCGGCATCAAGGCGAGCACG
>NZ_JALBHA010000208.1:0-9888 GCF_023006445.1 Bradyrhizobium sp. SHOUNA76 | reverse complement strand
CGGTCGAGCAGACCGGCCAGCGCACCGAGAAGTCGATCTCCGAGATCGAGAGCCTTGCCGCGGCGACGCAACGCATCGACGGCGTGCTCAGCCTGATCCAGGCGATCGCCGAGCAGACCAATTTGCTCGCACTCAACGCCACCATCGAGGCCGCGCGTGCCGGCGATGCCGGCCGCGGCTTTGCCGTCGTCGCCCATGAAGTGAAGGCGCTGGCAGGACAGACCGCGAAGGCGACCGCCGATATCAGCGAGAACGTCGCGATGATCCAGGCCTCGACCCGCAACGCGGTCGACGCCGTGCGCGAGATCGGCGGCGCGGTGCGCGAGATCAACGAGGTCACTTCGGCGATCGCCGGCGCCGTCAGTCAGCAGGACGCCGCCACCCGCGAGATCTCGTCCAACGCGCAATCGGCCGCGCAGGGCAACGAGACGCTGGTCGCCAACATCACCTCGCTGCGCGATGCCATCGGCGAGACCGACACCGCGGCCGCCTCCGTCCTGACGGCGGCGAGCAGCCTGACGGAGACGGCGGACACGCTGTCGCGCGAGGTGGAGAAGTTCTTCCAGAACCTGCGCGCAGGGTCGGCGGACGGCCGCGTCGCCAAGGCGGGATGACGAAGCGTCCACCGTTCACAAAGCGCGATGGCGATTCATCCTAATCGCATCGCGCTCTAGGGCCGACGTGTTTCCTCGATCCGGGAACGCTGTCCTCCTTCGGCATAGCGTTCAGCCAACCGGCCCAGTGATCCAATCGTCGCCGGACAGCGGCTTGACCGTGACGTCAGGAATGACTCCAAGTTCCATGCTCGGGTCGAAGTGGCGCATCGTCCGCTCATTGAGGTCAATGATGCGACCGGGCCTGAGCGGCCCTACGTCGTTGATCTTGACGATGACCTTCTTACCGACGGCCTCGACGAGAGCATATTTCGGTCTTGCTCTAAATTGGATTCCACCAAATTTCTGACGCAAGCTCGTCTTGATGGCAGCCGTCCAAAGCGAGGGATCATAACGCTCCCCGGAGGCTGTGCTCGGGCCGCCCTCCTCCTTGCCGGGCTTGAACGGATTATACGTGGATGCTGCGCCAACGATCGCATCCCCAGAGGCGGCATCGACGACGGCACTTGAATGAACCCTACCTGTTTCGCTTCGAGCGACGGTCACAGAAACGACGAGCGCAATGAGGGCGCCGCAAATCGCGGCGCTCCAGCGGAACACCATTATATCTCCTTTGATTTTCTCGATCGTCCGGTTCACGACGCCGCAACATGGGCAAGCGAACGCGAAAGCGTTTCGGAACTTGCGCCAATCTTATGCGGATTCCAGTCAACCCTGGCTGCGGAACCGTTGTGGGAACCAGAGCAGTCCCCACACAGTGTTTTAGTTGTCGCCGTCTAAGACAAGGATTGCGTCAGCAGCATGACACCGAGAGCGGGGCTCGGCTCCGGACGTGCTCGGCGGCAAGCGCATTGCGCAACTTCCCAACAGCCCGAGACTGCAGGACACGTTGCATATCGTTGTTCGGCAACAGGAGGCTCCTCCTCCTACCCCATCACCCCGCCCCGCTTGATCAGCTCCTTGCCCACCGCCGCCAGATGCACCTGGTCCGGGCCGTCGCCGATGCGGATGAAGCGGGCGTAGACGTAGGCGCGAGCGAGGAAGGTGTCCTGGGAGACGCCGGCGGCGCCGTGAATCTGGATGGCGCGGTCGATGACGCGCGCGGCCATGCTGGGCACCACGATCTTGGCGGCGGCGATCAAGTCGCGCGCCGTCTTGTTGCCGTCGCGGTCCATCTTGTCGGCGGCTTGCAGCGTGAGCAGCCGCGCCTGCGCGATCTCGCAGAAGGAATGTGCGATGTCCTCGCGCACCGAGCCTTGCTCCGCCAGCGGCTTGCCGAAGGCAACGCGCGACACCGACCGCTGGCACATCAATTCGAGCGCACGCTGGGCGCAGCCGATCAGCCGCATGCAATGATGGATGCGGCCGGGACCGAGCCGCCCCTGCGCGATCTCGAAGCCGCGGCCCTCGCCGAGCAAAATGTTCTCCGCGGGCACGCGGACGTTCTCGTAGACGATCTCGGGATGGCCGCTAGGGGCGTCATCATAGCCGTAAGTGAGCATGTCGCGGACGATGCGCACGCCGGGCGTATTCCTGGGCACCAGGATCATCGATTGCTGGCGATGGCGGTCGGGATCGTCAGGCGCGGTCTTGCCCATCACGATCAGGATCTCGCAATCCTCGTTCATCGCGCCTGACGTGAACCACTTTCGCCCGTTGATGACGTAGTCGCTGCCGTCGCGTTTGATCTGGCACTGGATGTTGGTTGCGTCGCTGGAGGCGACCTGCGGCTCCGTCATCGAGAAGCCCGAGCGGATGCGCCCCTCCAGCAGCGGCTTCAGCCAGCGCTCCTGCTGCGCCTGGGTGCCGTAATTCGCCAGCACCTCCATGTTGCCGACATCGGGCGCCGAGCAGTTGAAGACCTCGGGCGCCCAGAGAATGCGGCCCATGATCTCCTTCACGGGCGCGTATTCGAGGTTTGTGAGCCCCGGCCCATGCTCGCCCGACAGGAACAGATTCCACAGCCCCTGCTCCCGCGCCATCTTCTTCAGATCTTGCAGCACGGGCGGCGTCCTGTAGCGCGAAGCTTCCGGCTTCACCTGCTCGTAATAGAGCTCCTCGACCGGCTCGACATGCGCTCGCATGAACTGGCGGACGCGCTCCTGCAGCTCCAGCGACCGGGCGGAGTGTTGAAAGTCCATGGGGGTCTCCTGTTCGCTTGGTCGCGCGTCAGTGTCGTAGTCGTAGGGTGGGCAAAGCGGAGCGTGCCCACGCATTCTCGCGACGGAGAGGGGTGGTGGGCACGGCGCAAGGGCGCCTTTGCCCACCCTACGATTTCGAGTTCGCGGAGAGAGCTCCCGCTCTCACGTCCCCTTCAGCAGCTCGCTCGCCACCACCCAATCGTTGCCATCGAACTGGAGCATGTAGCCGTCCTTGATCGGACGGAAATCCTGCGGCGTGGTGTTGAGGGTGATGCCCGGCATCAGCAGCGACAGGGGCACGTTCTTCAGATTGGACGCCTGCGCCATGATGTTCTCGCGCGTCAGATTGTCCTTGCACTGCCTAAGGAGCACCACCAGCGCTTCGGCGACGGTGTAGCCGTAAAGAGCGGCGACGTTGTTGATGTCGGCGTTGGGCAGGCGCTTCTTCATCAAGTCGATATAGGCCGTCATCGCCGGATCGTCCTTCGGCGTCTCGACGAACGGCTTGAGCGAACCGAGCGAGAGCACGCCCTTGCCGGCATCGAGCCCGGCCGGCACCATCACGGACGCCTTGTTGGCGCAGCCGCTCGCGAGGAAGCGCGTCGGCTGCCAGCCGGTTTCATGAGCCTTGCGGATCGCCTGCGCGCAGGCACGCGGGGTCACCGAATAGATCATGAAGACGTCGGCCTTGGTGCTCGCCAGCGTCAGCACCTGGGAATCGACGGTGGGGTCAGCGACCTCGAAGCTCGAGGCCATCGCGATCGCCTTGTCGGCGTCGGCACCGAGCGCCTCCTTGACGCCGCGTAAGTATTCCTTGCCGGCGTCGTCGTTCTGGTAGAGCACCGCAAAGCGCGCATTCGGGTTCTTGGCGCGGGCATAGGCGACGTCGATCGCGGCCTCGCTGGTGTAGTTCGGCGCCCAGGGCAGCGCCATCGACCAGGGCATGTTGGCGGGATCGTTCCACTTCGAGGCCGAGCTGATCAGGAAAAGCTGCGGCACCTTGTTGCTGTTGAGATATTTCGCGATCGCCGAGCTCGGCGCCGTCCCCATGGTCGCGAAGATGAAGGCGACGCCGTCGCCCTCGACCAGCCGCCGCGCCGCCTCCATGGTCTTCGGCGGCGAGAACGCGTCGTCGAGCGAGATCAGATTGAGCTTGCGGCCATTGACGCCGCCCTTCTCGTTGACCTCGTCGAAGTAGGCCGCGATCACCCTGCCGGTGATGCTGAGCGGCGAAGCCGGGCCGCTATAGGGCATGGTGTTGCCGATCTTGATCTCGGTGTCGCTGACGCCGGGACCGTAGGATTTTTGCGCGGCGGCAGGCGTCGACAGGCTCGCGGCAGCCAGTGCTGCGGCCAGGACCAAAGCGGCTTTCATGGTTTCTCCCCGGTGATGATCGCCGCACGATCCGGTCGCGCGGCGTGCTGCTTTTGTGTCAGCACGTCAGATCAGCGGAGTTCCGCAAGACGGTCTTGCGTCGAGTTGCTGGTGGCTAGCGACGCTGCTTCAGGCTGAAGCCCAAGGAGATCCAACCCGCGCCGGCCATGATCAGGTCGATGCCGAGGAACAGGCCGAGGATGTAGACGCTGTTCACCGGCCAGCGCGCGACGATCAAGAGGCCAAGCAGCAGCGTGATGGCGCCCGAGAGCGCGACCCACACCCACGGGCTTTCGCGCTTCATGCTGAAGGCGAGAAACAGCCTGACGGCGCCCGAGGCGATCAGCGACGCGCCGAGGAAGAGCGTCAGGAGCACTGCCGCGAACAGCGGATTCGCGAAAGTCAGAAAGCCAGCGACGACATAGAGCACGCCGAGCAAGGCCCAGACGAGAAACTTGCCCCAGCTCTTCACCTGGAACGCGCCGATGATCTCGGCCGCGCCGGCGACGATCATCATGGCGCCGACCACGATCACGCTCGCCACCGTCGCCATCACCACGCTGCCGAGCGCCACGAAGCCGGCGATGAGGTAGACGACGCCGAGCGCGACGATCCAGCCCCATTTGGCGTGCAGCGCCGCGATGCCCGAGCCCAGACTTGAAGGATGGGAGATATCCGAGGCACTTGTCATGACGGCCACTCCTGCATGGGAAGCCCCGCGAGCGCACGCCAGGATAGCACGGGCCACGCCGGGGCAACAGCCAGCTGAGCAGTCGCCGCGGGCAGCAACATTGACGCAAATCAAGATCGAGTGCGGCGTTTCAGGCGCGCGACCGCTCCATCTCCAGCTCGGCCTTGAGATTGTCGAGATCGCGATAAATTGAAGCAATCGCGAGGACGCGGCCGCCCTTGCGGTACTTCAGCAGGCAGTCCTTTCCGGAAATGCTGCCATCGATCGCGATGTCGTCAAAGCTCTCGGCGTGGCCGACATAGTTGATCGGCACGTCGTAGTGCTGGCTCCAGAAGAACGGCACGGCGTCGAAGCGTTCGCGCCTGCCGAGCATGTTGCGCGCCGCGGCCTGACCCTGCCGCTCCGCCACCACCCAATGCTCGACGCGAATGGTGTGCCGGGAATGCGGATCGGGCCAGCGGGCAATGTCGCCGGCCGCGAAGATGCCGGACACGCTGGTCTCCAGATATTCGCTCACGCTGACGCCACGGTCGGCCGCCAGCCCCGCCTGCTCGGCGAGCGCGAGCCGCGGCTTGACGCCGATGCCGACGACGACCAGGTCAGCTTCGATGACGGCGCCGCTCTTCAGCGTCGCGCGCATGCCGTCGAGGTTTTCCACCGTATCCTTCAGGTGGAAGATAACACCGTTCTCCTCATGCAGGGACCGGACGAAATCGCCCATCTCAGCGCCGAGCACTTTCTGCATCGGCCGCTCTTCCGGCGCGACCACGTGCACCTCGATCTTCCGCGCGCGCAAGGAGGCCGCAACTTCGAGGCCGATGAAGCTGGCGCCGATCACCAGCGCCCGCCTGGCACTCCCCGCCGCCTTGATGATGGCGCGGCTGTCGGCAACGGAGCGCAAGGTGTGAACATGCGGCTGGTCCGCGCCCGGAATCCGCAGTTTGACTGGCTCGGCGCCGGTCGCGAGCAGCAGCCGATCGAATGGGAGCTTGTCGCCATTGCCAAGCGTGACATTGCGCGTCTTCGCATCGATGGCGGAGACGTCGGTGTTGAGCCTGAGATCGATGCCAGCGTTCTGGTAATAGTCCTCATCGCGCAGCGGCAACCAGGCCTCCGGCGCGCTGCCCGCGAGATAATCCTTGGAGAGGTTTGGCCGGTCGACCGGCATCGCGCCGTCATTGCTGAGCATGGTGATGGCGCCGGCAAAGCCCTCGCGCCGGAGCGTCTCGGCGGCGGAAAAGCCAGCGGCACCGCCGCCGACAATGACGAATTTGTCCGGCGTCGGCGCGCTGCGATGTGCGGCCGGCGGCGTCAGTGCCTCTCGCTTGCGCCGAACGACGATGTTGTCGCGATCGCGGGTGACCTCCCATACCGCCAGCGCGTTCAACGCAGGCGGGCGGGTGGCTTCGCCCGTGCGCAAGGAGAAGCAGGCATGATGCCAGGGACAGCGGATGGTATCGCCCACCACCAGTCCCTCGGCGAGCGGACCGTGATAATGGCTGCAGGCCGGCTCGATCGCAAAAATTTCGCCGCCGGCCTGCACCAGAAGGACGTCTTCCTCCCCGACGTGACCGAGCAATTTGCCGTCCTTGAACGCGGTCAGCGATACGCCTTTGGTCAAGTCCGGTCCGTTCGGCTTGTTGTTCTCGGTCATGGCGCCGTCTCCTCGAGCTAGCGCGGGTCAATCGTCCGAATTGGCGAGCCCCAATAATTCCTGACGCGTCAGCGCATTGTCGCGGAACACACCCAGCATGCGGCTGGTGACGAGATCGGTCCCGGGCTTGTGCGCGCCGCGCGTGGTCATGCAGTGATGTGTCGCCTTGATGATGACGCCGACGCCTTCGGGCTTAAGCACGTCGTTGATGGTATTGGCGATCTGTGCGGTCATCTTCTCCTGGATCTGCAACCGTTTGGCGTAGACGTCCACCACGCGCGCAAGCTTGCTGATGCCGACGACGCGCCCCTGCGGAATATAGGCAACCCAGGCGCGACCGACGATCGGCGCCATGTGGTGCTCGCAATGGCTTTCGAAGCGAACGCCGCGCAGGACGATCATCTCGTCATAGCCTTCGATCTCCTCAAAGGTCTTTTGCAGGATTTCGGTCGGATCCTGCGCGTAGCCGGAAAAATACTCCTCGAAGGCACGTGCGACCCGGTCCGGCGTTTCGCGCAGACCGTCGCGCGCGGGATCATCGCCGGCCCAGCGGATCATAGTCCGGATCGCCTGCTCGACCTCGGCCCTGTCAGGCCGTTCGGCAGGCACCTGGGCGACCGCGACGCGCTCCAGCTTGCGCACCTGTGACTTCATCGAGATCCTCCCTGCAACGAGCCCGCATACAGAAGCGGCCCCACAGCTTGGACGGCTGCAATCGGAAAAGGTTCCCAGGATCAGGAAAAATGGGAAGGACGACAGACAATTCGGCCGCAAGACGAGAAACGGGCTCTATGAGGCCGCTTTCCGGACGTCGATCACCGCCTGCGCCCATTCGGCCGGCCGCTCCTGCGGCAGGTTATGACCGGCATCGGTGAAGACGCGGCGCTCGAACGAGCTCTCGAACTTGCGTGCGTGATGAGCGGTGCCGGGATTGACGCCGTCGCTGTCCCCGTCGATCGCGATGGCCGGGACGCGGATCGGCGGCTGCGCGGCGAGCCTTGCCTCGATCGCTGCGTAAGCAGGATCGCCCGCGACCAGCGCATAACGGTGGCGGTAGGAATGGATCACGACATCGACGAAATCAGGATTGTCGAAGGACACCGCGCTCCGCTCGAAGGTGGCATCGTCGAACGTCCATTTCGGCGACCACATCGACCAGAGCTGGCGCGCAAATCCGCGCCGGTTGCGCTCCAGCGCGCGGCGGCCGCGCTCGTTGTGGAAGAGATATTGATACCAGAGCGCGGCCTCCTCCGGCGGCGAGGCCGGCTCCATGGCGCGAGCGATGTTCTGGATGTTGTAGGAATTACCGGAGACGAGGCCGATCACGCGCTCCGGATAAAGCGCCGAGACCACGCAGGCCGCGCGTCCGCCCCAGTCATAGCCGCCGACCACCGCACGCGTGATGCCAAGCGCGTCCATGAAGGCCAGCAGATCGGCGCCGAGCGCCGCCTGCTCGCCGGAGCGCAAGGTCGACGCGATGCGGAAACGGGTCGGCCCATAGCCGCGCAGCCAGGGCACCAGCACGCGTGCGCCGGCTTGTGCAATGAGGGGCGCGGCCTCGGCATAGGCGTCCACGTCGTAGGGAAAACCGTGGCCCATGATGCAGGGCCAGCCATCCGGCGCGCCGTATTCGCGATAGGCGATGTCGAGGATGTCCGTGGCGATCGTTTTTTGTTGCATGGTTGCTCACGGCGTTTTGGAGGCTGTAGCCCGGATGAGCGCAGCGACATCCGGGACTTGGCAACACCGCACCCGGATATCGCTGCGCTCATCCGGGCTACAGCACCGCAAAGCCCGATTTATCTCTGCGGGCCGGACAGCGAGATGTCGCGCTCGGCGCGGAACACGTTGCTGTAGAGGTTGGCGATCCATTGCCGGCCGATCTCGGTCTTGTTGAGATAGCCGATCTCGGTCTGGATGTGGGGAGCGACGCTGTTCCAGTAGAATTGTGGATAGCGGTTCACGATGTCGGCAGGCGAATCGTAGCCGAGCTGGCGATTCATGCCGACCTCTTCGAACTCATAATACAGCGCGTTGGCCTTGCGCAGATAGTTGGGATCGCCGAGTTGGCCGATGAAGTCAGCCGCGCGCAGGATCGAGGCTTCGTCGTCATATTCCTGGCCTTGGCGGGCCGGAAAACGCGTGCCCTCGATGGCGCGGGCAACGCGCTCGGGATCGACTCCGGGAATATGCCGCAGCCGCCGCGTCACATAAAGCTTCGAGCGATCGACGTGATACATCATCAGGCTCGCATCCGATGCACCACGCGGCAACGAGATCTTGGTGTCGGCCGCGTCGATGACGAAGCCGTCGGAATCGTCCTCCTCGAACAGCCCGCGCACATAGCCGATGTCGTGGGCGAGGCAGGCGATCAGGACATGGACGTAGTCCTCAGCCGACAGGTGGGTATGAAGACTGCGGCCGCCGAGGATGGCCTGAGCCGCCAGCGTCACCAGCATCGTATGCTCGATATTGTGATAGAGCGCATCGCTGTTGCCGATGCATTCCATCGCGGTACGGGTCGCGCTCTCGATGATGTTGGCAGAAGTCTCATCGTACCGGCGACGCATGAACTTACCGAGGAAGCCCTCGAGGGATTCAGCCGCCAGTCTCGGTAAGGTTATCATGGATGCAGCCCCGTCCGCCGCTGGTGTCCCACGCTCTCTCCCGACGTCTCTCTCGTTCTCGACGCAAGCCAGCATAGCCCATCTTGGGCCGGCTGACCAAACCCTTGGCAACGCGATTATGGAAATATGTTACCGTTGTGCTATGCGACATCGCGGTTGCGGCAGCGGCCCGATACACCCTCGCGGCCGGCGCGGGAGCCCGCGTCTATTCCACCAGCAGCACGTCGACGGCGACGCCAAGCTTCTGCTTGGGCGAGCCGACGATGATGCCGTCGACGGGCGAGACGTCGGAGAAATCGCGCCCGACCGCAAGCACGATATGGTCGTTGCCAATCAGCAGATCGTTGGTCGGGTCGAAATCGACCCAGCCAAGCTCGGCCCCGCACCACAGCGACACCCAGGCATGGGTGGCATCGGCGCCTTGCAGGCGCGCCTGGCCCGGCGGCGGAATGGTGCGCAGGTAGCCGCTGACATAGGCCGCTGGCAGACCGAGCCCGCGCAGCCCTGCGATCATCACATGGGCAAAATCCTGGCAGACGCCGTGACGCTTGTCGAAAACCTCGCCGAGCGGCGTCGAGATCACCGTCGCCTTGGGATCGTAGCGAAACTCGGTGCGGATGCGATGCATGAGATCGACGGCGCAGGCGAGGATGCCCGCGCCGGGCGCAAAGCTCATCCCAGCGTAGGCGCTGACGGGACGCAGCACCGGCACCAGCGGGCTGGCAAAGACATAGCCGACCGGCGAGGCCGGCCCGAGGCTGGTCGCCTCGAAGGCGATATCGCGAAC
>NZ_JALBHA010000207.1:0-9966 GCF_023006445.1 Bradyrhizobium sp. SHOUNA76 | reverse complement strand
CATCGCCCCCGGTGCACCGGCTGCCGGTCGCGACCCGGATCGCGCCATTGTCGGATGCGGCGATTGCCTCCGCGCTGCTGCGCGAGCAGCGCCGCCACGGCCAGAGCTTCCTGATTTGTCCGCGCATCCAGGATCTCGATCCCATGCTGGCGCGGGTGCAGGCGGCGGCGGGCGACCTTCGCATCGTCTGCCTGCACGGCAGATTGGCGGCCGACGAGATCGACGACCGCATGATGAGCTTCGTCGAGGGCAGGGCCGACGTCCTGCTCGCGACCAACATCGTCGAGAGCGGCCTCGATATTCCCCGAGCGAACACCATCGTGGTCTGCTGGCCGGAGAAGTTCGGCCTCGCCCAGCTGCATCAGCTGCGCGGGCGCGTCGGCCGTGGCGGCATCCGCGCCTTCGCCCATCTCCTGACCGAGACGCAGTCCGGGCAATCCGAGAAGCGGCTGGCGGTGCTCGAAGAGTTCAGCCGGCCCGGCGCGGGCTTTGCCATCAGCGAGCGCGACCTGGACCTGCGAGGCGCGGGCGATTTGTTTTCGGAGCAGCAATCCGGCCACGTCCAGGTGTTCGGGCCCGTGCTCTACAGCCACCTCCTGAAGATGGCTTCGGAGAAGCTCGACGAAGGGCAGGCCGTGTGGGTGCCGGACCTGAACCTGCCGGTCGCGGACATGCTGCCCGAGACCTACGTGCAGTCCGAGCCGGTGCGTCTCGAACTCTATGCGCGCGCCGCAAGATGCACTGACGAGGATGACCTCGAAGACCTCGAGGAGGAGACCTCCCGCCGCTTCGGCCCGCTGCCGAAGGTCGCGCGCGACTTCTTCGCCGCAGCCAGGCTCAGGTTCGAATGCAAGCGGCGCGGCATCATCCGTCTCGACGTCGGCCCTGAGGCGGCGGCCGCGACGTTCCTGCCGGGACGCTTGCGGAAGTCGCGGGGCAAGTCACTGCAACGCGACGGTGATCGCGTGGTCTATCACGCCAAGATGCAGGACGCGCCGTTCGAGCGGGTGGAGGAGCTGTTCGAGCTGCTGGACGAAGGGTAGAGGCTCGCGCCTTCGTCAGCACGGATACCTTCGATTGGCAGACCTGGAACTCTTGCAGCGGCGGGCTTCTGCAACCGCGAATTCATGGCGGGAACCCGGCCCCATCATTATGGTTAATGAAGCTTGGCGATGGAGATTGTCCGATGTCCCGTGCCATCCCTCCGATCATTGTCGCGATTATCGCAACCTCGTTTCTGTGGGGTCTGGCGCAAGCAGGCGGCGCAATTGCCGGGTCCGGGGGAGCGGGCATGGGGACGGGAGCGGGTAGCGCCGGCGGGTCGGCACCTTCCGGAATGGGGACGAGTGCAGGCAATGCGGGTCCCTCAGCGCCTCCAGGGATGGGGACGAAAGACACCGCCCCCGGTGGAAATCTGGGCACCGACGGCCAACCGATCAATCCGAACGTTCAGTCCGCCACGCCCGCAAGGTCGCGGGCGGCAGCCCAGGCCGCGAAAAATGCCGGGGTCGGTCACGCTCCAAATGGTCTGCCGATCGGCGCAATTGGGAGCGGCACGAGCAATGAGGATCAAATGGCCACTGTCTCCTCCCGAAACAGCTTCCGGCCGGCAACACAGGCTCAAGGAAACACCAATGTTGGTTCAGAAGGTCCGCCAGGGAGAGGCGCGAGCCTTTCGGACCGGATCAGACTGCCGCGAGCCGCACGAGCTGGGGACAAGGTGCTCGACGCCAAAGCGCAGGTCGAGCGACGAACAACTGTGTCGCCCAGACGCGTTCCGGGCCCGATACGGCCAGGTTTGTAGCCTGCGAGCGAAGGGACGAAGAGACAGGCACGGCGCAATGCGTCGTCGCCCTCGACCACGGCCCGATGCGGGACGCGCTGCTCGAACGGTGGAGGAGCTGTTCGATCTGCTGGACGAGGGTGGGGCACATCAAAACTGCGAAAACAACCCCATGCACAGTAGCTAAGTGCTGCTGGGGCAAGGCGTTTTGAATCCGGCGGGAGGGCGCGTTTGTGCCGTCGAGCAAAACAGGAGTATTCTGCCAGCTTCGGAAACTTCGTCTTTCGGAATGTTGAGCCAGCAACGGCTGCCGTAGGGTGGGCAAAGGCGCGAAGCGCCGTGCCCACGATTTTTCCGATCCGGCCACAGATGCGTGGGCACGCTTCGCTTTGGCCACCCTACGGCAGTGTCAACGTAAAGCCTCTGCTCTTCGCTCACCCCCGTAATCGGCCGGGGTGGCCCGGCCCGTCAGCCGGCCACGTCGCTAACGTGGAATTAATCCGAAAAGCCTACAATTCTAGGCAGTTGTGTATGGGTGCTGCGTAAAGGGTGCGTCGTGAGGGCGTTCCAGGGGCGGCTTCCTTTTGCTCGCTCACTGGGGTCAATGCAAATGACCACGACCTTCGAAACGGCAAGCTTCGCCGAAGAACTCGACGCTGCAGCCCTTGCCGCCGCCGCAGCAGCGCACGAACCCGCAGCCCCGGAAGCTCCAGTCTCGAGCAAGAGATCCAGCCGGAAATCGGTGCTGGCCTTCTCGGTGTGCGCCCTGGCCATCAACGGCGCGGCGGCGATCTACACGTCGCCCTCTGATTTTTCCTCGCTGAATGTCGGCCGCTTGGCTGAACTGCTTCCGCGCCTGGAAGCGTCCGTGCCAAAGCCGGATCCGGTTGTCGCTGCCTTGAGGGACATTCAGGCGGCCCAGCAGCAACACACCGCGATGCTGCAGCAGAACAATCAGGCATCGGATCAGAACTCGGTTTTGCTGCAGCAGGATTCAATGTTGCTGCTGTCGCTGCGACAGAGCATCACGGACGAACGGGTCGATGTGAAGAAGATATCTTCGCAGCTGTCCACACTGATCGCGAAGGTCGACTCGCTGCAAAATACAATGATGTCGGACGTCACGTCGTCCATTCGACGAGCGCATGCGCGCTATGGACTGCCCGCAGCGATGCGCAAACGGCTGGTTCGGGAGCCGAAGTCGGTGGGGCCTGTTTCGGTTGGCGGCGCTCCGCTGAGTGTGCCGGCTGCGGTTTCGGCGCCCGAGAGCTAGTGCGTAGGATGGGTTGAGCTCTTGCGAAACCCAAACTCCTTGCGATCGGCGTCGCTGTGATCCGCGATCGATGATCAGAGCGACCCTCAAAAGGGCCGCGGAGGGACCGACCGAGTTGCCAGCGATGGGTTTCGCAAGCGCTCAACCCATCCTACAGGCTGTCACGGTGGTCTCACTTCAAGGCGTGATCGATCTTGTGCCCCAAATGCCCGGTGTCGTGATCGCGGCGCAACTGGCTCAGCGACGTCTCGTTCAGTTGGGCCAGGACCTCGCTGAGTGGCGTCGCATCGGGATACCCGGCGGCAAAACCCTTTCCGTAGATCTTGCGCAATGTGCCGACCAGCGTGTTGCCGTGCTTCTTGCTGATACTGCCATCCTTGTCCCGGTGGCGGCCATCCAGGCCCTGTTCCTTCATGTGCCTCTCCCTTGCGGCGTCTTAAGCGCCTGGAGGGAGCCTGCTCCCAAACGGGTTGACTGGCAAATGGCATCGCGCGCGGCAGTCGAGGGCGGCCACCACGGCAGGAGCCAGCGCTTCTCTCTCGTGCTTGTGAAGCCGCAAAGGATTGTGGCGAACCGATCGGCGCATCAGATCACAGCGGGCGATTGCTCGACTGGAGCTGATGCGATGCGCTCTCTTTTTGCCACGGGTCTGTTGCTGGTGCTGTGCAGCTCCGCAAACGCCGCAACGGTGCATCACGCCCGCGCACGCCATCCTGCAGCGGAGCGGCCTCGCGCGAACACGACTCCGCCGGCGCGCTTCGCCGTCCCCGGCTGGAGCGACGATGCAACGCTGCGCTGGCTGAACAGCGCCTCGTCAAACGTCGGCCGAGGTGGATAGCGGCGGAAACAGGCGCCGGTGCTCGCTCGAATGGCGCCGAAGGATGGGGTGGCTAGGCGGCCTGCTCTTCAAACGAGGTGTAGACCCGGCCGCTGGGATCGACGACCTGAACGTCCCAGCACCCGTCCTCGATGAGCTCTTTGGCCTTCTTGAGGGCGGCGGGAAGTGTCAGCCGCTTGAGACTGACCACGCCCGCCGTGTCGAAACCGTTGATTTCAAACATGCCGCTCCTCCGGTTTTGCTGAATCCTACACGTTTCCGGTGGGTTGTCAGCGGCTTTTTGAGGGAGGGCTCTTGGAACGGCCGCAGATGCCAAGCAATGGCAGTGTGCGGCAGTTGAGTACGTAGAGCGCGCTATCACCGCAATTCCGGCCTCAAGCCAGCGGGATGGTGTCCACCCGCAGACAGGGACGGCACTGGTAGGCATGCACTGCGGGAAACGTGAAGATTGCCGGTAGCGTCGCCAGAAACGTCATCGGCCGTCTGCACTTGGAGCAGATCAGAACGGGCGGACTGTCTTCCTCTGCGCAAATCATCGCCACAATGCCCGGAGGGGGAGGGCATAATAGGCGCCTGTTGGGTGTAGTTCATCTCGGGGTGACTACTGGACTCTATCGGAATCTGGCGTGTTTTTGCGAGGAAGGGGGCGTTGGCCTCGCATCGACGAAGTCGACACCGCAGCCACAGCGCGTAGGATGGGTCGTGGTTTATTTCCCGGATTTCTTAAGAAGTCTGATGCGTTCCGTCACGGTTGCCGCCAGCTCAGGAAAAGGCAGGCAAGCTTCCGGATAGGGAGTCTTGGCTCCCAAGGTTTTGTCTTCATTAGTACCAATGAGAACTTGGAGCTTGCTGATATCGTTCGAACGCATGTGATCTTCACAAGCCGCGGCCTTAAGCGAGACTATGATGATCTTGACGTCGTCATCATGTTTGATCGTCGCGTATTTGATCCGCGACTTCTCGAATTTTTCAATGGCC
Source organism: Bradyrhizobium sp. SHOUNA76 (assembly GCF_023006445.1). Taxonomy (NCBI): domain Bacteria; kingdom Pseudomonadati; phylum Pseudomonadota; class Alphaproteobacteria; order Hyphomicrobiales; family Nitrobacteraceae; genus Bradyrhizobium; species Bradyrhizobium sp. SHOUNA76. Next base: position 5,094 of record NZ_JALBHA010000207.1, on the reverse strand, counting down.
GTCTTGTAATCATCCGCCTTGTACGCCTCATTACCTTCTTTCCAGAGGGCCAAACCCTCGTCCTGAATTTTGGCCGCTTTCACGGGGGCAGTGACAAAACTTGCCGGTCGACATCCGAGAGCGCAGCTCGGCGGACCATACTACGATGACCGTGCACTAAGTATACGCGGAGTCGTGCACTCATCCGAATGACCGCAGCCTGAAGAGTGATGGACGACAGGGTTGAGTGCACTGTCACCACAATGGTAGGATGGATTGAGCTTATACGAAGCGCTTTACTGGCATTCGGTCGGTCACTCCGCGGCCTTCTAAGGATTTCTTCGATAATCAATCGCGGATCGCAGTGGCGCCGTTCGCAACGATTGATGGGTTTCGCAAGAGCTCAACCCATCCTACGCGCTATTGATATGGTAGGATAGACTCGGCGCTAGAAGCGAAAATAGATGAACTCAAAGCTTTCGCTCGCGTTCAACGCGAGCACGGCGCAAGCCGCGAGAAAGCCAAGACCGACGGCGTAGACTGGTCTTGCTAGAAGTCGCGACACGAGAGTGGACGTGTTGGGAAGCACAAAGGCAAGCAGCCCGGCGAGGCTCACGATCACCGCCGAGAAGCGGAGGTCTAAGTGGGCGTCAGTGCCGTCCCGCCTTAGCCAAAGCAACGCGTCGTAGATATGCCTGGCCGCCTCGAAATGTTGCGCTCTGAAGAGCACCCAGCAGAAGACGACGAACAAAAAGGTGAGAGGTCCGCATATTAGTGCGGGCGTCGGGAGCTTTGAGCGGCGCCAGAGGGTCTCGAAGCCGAGTCCGATGCCATGCAAGGCACCCCAGGCGATGAAGGTCAGGCCGGCGCCGTGCCACAGGCCACCGAGGGTCATCGTTGCGAACAGGGCGCAAAGCTGAACCGCGGGGCCGTGCCGGTTTCCGCCGAGGGGGATATAAAGGTAGTCGCGCAGGAAACGTGACAGTGTCATGTGCCAGCGTCGCCAGAAGCCCTGGAGCGACGTTGCGCGGTAGGGCGCATCGAAGTTCTGCGGCAAGGTGATGCCGAACAGCAGAGCTGATCCGATGGCCATGTCGGTATAGCCGGAGAAATCGAAGAAGATTTGGAACGTAAAAGCGAGTGTGCCGAGCCATGCATCGACTGGCCTAACCGGCGACGAAGCAGCCATTGCAAAGACCGGATTGGCGATGGCTGCGAGTTGATCCCCCAACATGACCTTCTGACAAAGCCCGAAAATGATTAACGTCAGGCCGCAAGCCGCGCGTCGCCACTGTTCGCTGTCGTCAGGCAAAGGTGAAACATCAAAGGGCGAAGCGGCGAACTGATGCATCACCTCACGCCATCTGACCAGCGGGCCGGCAAGGACCTGAGGAAAGAAAGCGATGTAGAGACCGTACTCGATGAGCGTGTATTGCGGCGCAAGTTTTCGTCGAAGATCCGTCAGGTACATGACGTGATGAAAAGTGAAGAAGGAAATGCCAAGCGGCAGCGCGATATCGAAATGTAGCGCGCCCCACCGCATTGGCAGCAGTGCGAATAGGAAGTTAAGATACTTGAAAACCGCGAGCACGATGACGTTGGCCGAAATGGCGCCAACAACGATCCAGAGCAGCCCCGCAGAAATAAACCAGCGTGCGGCGAGCCAGTTCAGCAGGATTGACAGAACGATCAACGGAATGAAGTGCCAATCCCAATAGCCGTAAAAGGCGATCGAAATCGCAAGCAGAATGACGAGTCGGTAGCGGGGGAACCATTTTGATGCGCCGAGATACACGAGCCACGCAGCAGGAAGGAAAACTGCGAGGTAGCTAAACGAGTTGAATAGCAAGCTACGGCCCCTTCACTGCAATCGGAATTGCCCGAGCAATGTCCTCTTCGATCTGCGCGGCATAGGACCGTCGATAGTGGATGGGATCGAAAAAATTTGCAGGGTCGCTGTTTGCGGGTCGATCAGCTCCTGACCAATCGAGAATTGCGGCGTTTGGGAGGGAATTGGCTGCTTGGGCAAGCTTCAGCTTGCAGTCGCGGTCTGTTTTTTCGGCAGCGCTTCCTGGAGCAGGCGTATAGCTGATGTACCGTGGCGTCCACAAAAGGACGAAAAACGCGCGCGACGGTCGCTCGATGTGGTCTATGAGCCGTTGAACGGCCGGAAAACTGTTGGTTGGATTAGTGGATTTCTCAGGTCTAGAGCCTCCGTTTAGACGAGAGCGGACGAAGTTGACATCGTTGTAGCTCGCCTGCTCGAACGGGCCGATAAGTTTGTGGTAGCCATCGACCGCAATGTACGGACTGTAGTGCGAGGCTTTTGTGGTTTGCCGGGCCGCGAGGACAGTCTTGAACATTTCGAACGACGTGGCGCCTGCGAGGCCCCACAGATAGTGTGTCAATGAGGAATAGAGCCAAAACGGAAAGGGCCTGCGCTCGCTGTAATCAGCGTCGCACCATGTTTCTGGCAACAGCGCCACGACCACAATCCTAGCATCGTCATGATGTGCCAGAAAGAACGTCATCGTCGCGAGTGAGGCAGGCGCACCCGAGCCGGAGATGGAGAGTGTCACAAAGCGCTGTCCGGTCAGCTTGCTCAAACTCTGTGGCGTCAGAGGCATCGACGCGGAGTTGCCGATGACCACTGAGTTGAACTGAGGATCAATCGCCCGTGACACCATCGCAGGTCGTTCTTCGTCGAATCCGACGTCTTCGCTCTTGCTAAGACCTAGACGACCGAACGGATCGATCGCGACAGCGGTGCTAAATGCCCCGACAAGACCGATAGCCATCGAAACGGCGCCAACGGCAATCCAGGAGCGCCAGCGCGCGGTTCGAGAACAATCAATCAAAAGCAGCCGTGCCACACTTTGTGCGCGCATGCGCAACTTATAGCTGAATACACTAATAAGTTGTGCGCGTCCAGAGGCGCGCCACCCTCGATTGTGTCTCGGCCTCCCGCTGGGAGTGCCTGAGCAGCTTCTGTTCGGGAGCTTTACATGGGGGCCGTGAGTTCAGCCGGCCCGTAACGTCTTCGTCGATTAAGTGGTGAGCGCGCTGGGGCTCGAACCCAGGACCCCGTGATTAAAAGTCACGTGCTCTACCGGCTGAGCTACGCGCTCCCATGGCCGCTGATGGCTTCCTAAGAGATCGCCATCGTGGTCGGACATCGAGAAGCATGTCTTGCCCAACGCTTAAGGGCGTCGCGAGGAAAAACCGGCTGTTTCCGGATCATGCTCTCCAATTGCGGCGACAGTGAACTAAATATGCAGCCGCGCACTCATCCGAATGACCGCAACCGGCAAGGGGGGTGAACGTGACGGGGTTTAGTGCACTGTCACCGTAGTCGTAATAGCAAAAAGCCAATCTCTGGTTCGCTCCACGGGGAATCGGCGACTTGCATCGGGCAAATGCCGCCTGATTAATCATTAAAATATTAAAATAGAATTAAATAAATTAAATGATGGACGGGATTGAAATTTGGATTAGGATGAGAACACTTGGCGCCGGACGAACGCGTCAAGGACCTCCTAGAAGCGGCCCCATCATCCTGCCCCTGCTTACGCCACCAAGGATGTAAGGGCCGCTTCTTTGGCAAATTGTGAGGCGAATCATGCAGTTCTTGTCACTAGGTGATTTGTTTCTCATCTCCGCAGCAACGGGTACGCTCCTACTGGTTGAGATCGGAGTTTTGATCATTGTGGGCGTGATCTGAGCCGGACGTTCTTCGGTCAATTTCAATTCAGCGCTCCCCGGGGCTGGCCTTTTTCATGCCTATATCGCAAGCTGCGGGTTGCCTCGATCGAAGTCAGGCCGGAGGTCGGCGCCGCGGCCGCCGCAACCTGCGCAGACGAAGCGCGGCTCGATATCAGACAGCCGCACCTCGTCCTGCCATCGATGGGCTTCTAGCGCTGTGTGATGGCCGCAGTGGCAATAGACCAGCACGCCGCGAACGCTCATGCCGGGCATCTCCCCGAAGGTGATCTTCACTGGTTGGCCGTCTGCGTGCGTAGGCGTGCGGCTTGATCTGCCGCGGCATGCCGCCATCAAAGCGAATCGCAAGTACCTCGCAAATTATCGAGACCTATTGGCGCGGAGCGAGCGCGAACTACTGCCCGTCGTGGATGTGGAGAACTAAGCACGCGGCTTCTTTGCCGCGCAGAACGTCGCAACGGGACTACGGTGACAGTGCCCCCTCATGCAGTCGTCCGGACAGTGCCGCGGCGAAGCAAGAACTTCGAGCTTCAGGGTTGGGTGCACTCACCGTATTCTACTCCGTGATCCCGGCCGCGTTTGAGGACGGCTCCGGCACCAGGGGCGACAACGTCAGCCGTGGCCTTTGGGACGGAGCAGCCTCGCGGACGACGTGGATTTTTACTCCCGCAAGGGACTTTCCGGCGCTCTAATGCAGGACGCGCGAGGCTTCGGCGGCCTGGACCCTTTCTTTCAGGTCTTCGAGCTCATTGATCGCGTCCAGCAATCTGACCAGCTTGCGCGCGATATGCTTCAAACTGGGCCTTGGGCGTCGGGGAACAGGAACTCGTTGTGCCATCGGTGCACGCCTCCATGCTTGAGAGGTCTCTCTGGCAAGAGGCGCGCCAAGGCGCCCGGGAGCGCGGAAACGGTCTTCAAGTAATTGATCCGGCTTTTGGTGAGCGCGCTGGGGCTCGAACCCAGGACCCCGTGATTAAAAGTCACGTGCTCTACCGGCTGAGCTACGCGCTCCCATGGCCGCTGATGGCTTGAAGAGATCGCCATCGTGTTCGGACATTCGAGAAGCATGTCTTGCCGCAACGCTAAAGGGCGTCGCGAGGAAAAACCGGCTGTTTCCGGATCATGCTCTCGGCCTGCGCTGTGTAGGGGGAGTGGCTGCGCAGGTCAATAGTGCGGGGCGCTGCCGAAAGTCTCGGCAGCAGCGGGGATTTGCTCGCGGTCTCCACGCCTTAGGCCGGAATTCTCAACCCGATTGGCGGGCCGCCATCCCCGTCGAAGAGCACGTGACTTTTGATCACGAGGCCCCAACTGGATGGGCGCCCGTCAGTTCGTCTCCCGCCGCACCTCGTTCGGCACCGGCTGCGCGGAACCGCCCGGGTGGGGCAGCGCGACCGG
>NZ_JALBHA010000206.1:0-9993 GCF_023006445.1 Bradyrhizobium sp. SHOUNA76 | reverse complement strand
CGACACCGTCGGCGCCGGAGCCTGGGCAGGCTCGGGCGACACGGCGCCGGGCTTGGGCGCCCGAAGGTCGGTGTCTGTTCCGCTACGCTTACCAAACACTTAACAACTCCATGCGGTGGCTTATTTTCCCCGCAACTTGTCAATCAGGGGTGAAAACAGGGACGACTTTTGTTTCTTGGTCTCGCTGCGGCCGGTCAGGCGCTGGGCGATTTGAAGGAACATCTCGATCGACTTGTGGTTGGCGGAGATCTCCGCGATCATCTGGCCGTTGTTGGCCGCCGAGCCGAAGATGTGCGGCTCGAACGGGATCGAGACGATCGGCTGGCTCTCGATGGCCTTGGCGAACTCCGCGGCGGCGATTTCGGGTCGCTTCGGCACGCCGACCTGGTTCAGGCAGTAGAGCGGCGGTCGGTCGTTGGGACGCGCGGCCTTCAGCAGATCGAACAGGTTCTTGGTGTTGCGCAAATTGGCGAGGTCGGGAGCGGCCACGATCAGGATGTCATCCGCTCCAATCAAGGCGCGCTTGGTCCAGCCCGACCATTGATGCGGAATGTCGAGCACGATGCACGGCATGGTGGAACGCAGCGTGTCGAATACCGAGTCGAATGCGTCGGTGCCGAAATCATAGACCCGGTCGAGCGTCGCCGGCGCCGCCAGCAGGCTGAGATGGTCGGTGCATTTCGACAGCAGGCGGTCGATAAAGGCGGTGTCGACGCGATCGGGTGAGAACACGGCGTCGGCAATGCCCTGCGGCGGATCCTGGTTGTAGTCGAGCCCGGCGGTGCCGAAGGCGAGGTCGAGATCGGCGACGACGGCGTCCATTGCGAGGTCGCGCGCGATCGCCCAGGCGACATTGTGGGAGATGGTGGAAGCCCCGACGCCGCCCTTGGCGCCGACTACGGCGATGATGCGGCCGACCGCCTTGGCTTCCGGCGCCGAGAACAGGTTGCAGATCGAGCGCACGACGTCGATCGCGCCGACCGGCGCGAGCACATAGTCACTGACGCCGCGGCGCACCAGCTCGCGGTAGAGCGTGACGTCATTGATGCGGCCGATCACGACCACGCGGGTGCCGGCGTCGCAGACGGTGGCGAGCTGGTCGAGCCCGCCCAAGAGGTCGTTGCGGCCGTCGCTCTCGAGCACGATCACGTTCGGCGTGGGAGCCGAGCGGTAGGCTTCGACCGCGGCCGCCATGCCGCCCATCTGGATCTTCAGATGGGCCTTGCCGAGGCGGCGATCCTCGCCGGCCGACTGGACCGCGGCAGCAGTTTCCACGGTCTCGCAAAAGGCCTGGACGGAGACGCGCGGCGCGGGCGCAATATGCTCCTCGACCGGCGGAGGACCTGCTTCCGGCTGCTCTTCGTGTGTCTGGCGAGCGTAGCTGATCATTTGCCGGTGTCGCTGAGTTTGGCCTTGTCGGCGTCGGGATAGGTGGTCGATGTCGAGAGTCCCTTGCGATACTTCTCAAGACCGGTGATGCGTCGGGCCGTGTAGGACGGCGTTTCGGGCCGCGGCTGCTCAAGGTCCGACGGATTGTCGACCATCGCTGCGAGGTTGCGCTGATAGGCGCAGCCGTAATTGTAGTAATCCTTGTTCTCGAACCACCTCTTGTTCTTCATCGAAGGGCCGATGTCCTCCGGCCACAGGCCGCATGGACCCGCGACCGCGGCGATCTTGGAATAGGTGAGCCGGATCGGCGGCAGGAAACGTTTGTCTTCCGGCTGGTAGGGGTGAATGTTCACGCCGCGCGGCGGAACGCCTGCGCCCGCCAGCATCGCCTGGATTTCACGCATCGTGTCCGCAACCGGACGCGCGTTGGGCGTGCCGGAGGGCACGTCGATACGGATGGCGCCCGTACCTTCGTGCAACCATGCCGAGGCCACACCCATCACGTCCGCGCGCTGGGCGGCGGTCAATCCGCCGCGGGCATGGCCGACGAAGACGACGATCGAGCGGTTCTGCTCCTCGACCGCGATCGGATGGCGCTGCTTGTAGTCGTCGGGAATGGAGGCGGTGAGGACTTCGTCGTGCTGGCAGCCGCCGAGCGCCAGCGCCATGCCGACGAGCGCGCCACCGAGGCGGATGGCGCGTTTGCGAAGCTGGGGTGGTCTTGTGATCATCGTGAAGTCCCCGTTCCGCTTCAGTCGGTGATGAAGCCATAGGTGCCGCGGTAGTTTTTGGCCGGTTCGGTTCGGCCAGGCACGCCATAGATCCGGTTGATGTTGCCGATCAGCTGAGCCTGCGGATCCGCCGGCGGGGCAAAGCCGTCATCCGGTCGCGACAGATCCTTCGGCGCCACCGCGCGAACGACGTAAGGCGTTACGATCACGACGAGCTCAGTCGCGTTGTTGACGAAGTCGCGGCTGCGGAACAGCGTGCCGAGGATCGGGAGCTGCATCAGTCCCGGCAGTCCGCTGACCGCCTGCTTGGTCTGCTGCTGGATCAGGCCGGCCATCGCCATTGCGCCGCCGGAGGGAATTTCCAGCGAGGTCTCCGCGCGGCGGGTCCTGATCGAGGGCACCGTCAGCGAGTTCACCGACGTCGAGGTCACCGCCTGCGACAGCGTGATCGCGTTTTCGTTCGAAAGTTCGGAGACCTCGGTCATCACCCGCAGGCTGATCTTGCCTTCGCTCAGCACCACGGGGGTGAAGTTGAGCGAGATGCCGAACTTCTTGAAGCTGATCTGGGTGGTACAGACATGCGTGGTGGGATCGCACGCATAGCCTGCCGGGACCGGGAATTCACCGCCGGCGATGAACGTTGCCGATTCACCGGAGATCGCGGTCAGGTTCGGTTCGGCCAGCGTGCGGATCACGCCCGCGGTTTCCATCGCGCGCAGGGTGGCCTGCACCGACGGCGCGCCGCCGAACTTCGTGGTGAGATTGTTGCCGTCCACGAGGTTCTTGCCGAGAGCCGTGAACGGATTCGAGTTCGAGAAGCTCACCACGGAGGTGCCGTAGTTGAGGTTGGCGGTCAGGTCGATGCCGAGCTGCTTGACGATGGTGCGCTGGACCTCCGCCACCGTCACCTTGAGCATGACCTGGTCGCGGCCGCGGACCACGATCGAGTTCACCACCTTGTCGGCGCCGCCGGCCAGGCGCGCGGCGAGATCGTTGGCCTGCTGCGCTTCCAACGGGTTCGCCGCCGTGCCGGTCAGGATGATGCCGTCGCCGAGCCCGTCGATCTGGATGTCTGAATTGGGCAGGACCTGCTTCAGCGCGGCGCGCACGCCGTTGAGGTCGCGCTTGACCGCGATGTCATAGGCCGCAATCTGCTGACCGGCGGTATCGAAGAACACGATATTGGTCTGGCCGACCGCGGCGCCGATGATATAGGCGCGCTGCGCCGAGCGGACCACCGCATTGGCGATCTTGGGATCGGCGACCAGCACGTCCTTGATGTCGCGCGGCAGGTCGATCACGATGGACTTGCCGACGCCGAGCGAGAGGAAGCGCGCGTTCATCTGGCCGTCCGCTGCGGCCGACGCCACGGGGCGGTAATCGGCGGCGACCACGGGGGTCAGAACCGGGTTGAGCGCCAGCGCGACAGCGGCCGAAAACGACAGGGCGCGGACCATGGAGGTCCGCATCGTCGTCAAATCCACCCTGCATTTCATATCGACTGTCTTCATCGTGCCTTCGCCGTCTGACTTGGAATGCCGTAGCGAATGATCGAAACACCGTCCCGCTTCTGCGCGGAGTCATCGAGCGTGATTTCGCTCATCTTGACGTCGACGATGCTGCGCAGTGCCAGCGACAGCGTGCCGCTCTGGCGGGACGCCGAAAGCGTTGCGGTCTGCGCGGGATTGAGCTCGAGGGTGACGGTCTTGCCGACCACCGCGTTCTGGCCGTCCTTCTCCTTCGGCGCCTGATCGATGGCGAGGACGCGGATATTGGCCAGGATGATCTCGGAGGTGACGACGTCGGGGGCGCCGCTGCTCTGGTCCGGGTTCTTCAGCCGGCGCGTGAGTAGGACGTCGACGCGATCGTTGGGCAGGATGAAGCCGCCCGCGCCGGTCTCCGGCGAGATTTCGGTCGAGATCGCCCGCATGCCGGTGGGCAGGATTGCCGCCATGAAACCGGAACCCTCGGCCTTGACCAGCTTCTGGTCGCGAATCGGTTCGCCCTGAATGAAGGGCGCGCGCGCGATCGAACCGGCGACCTGGGTCGCGCCCTCGGGACGCTCGTTGCGGCGGATGAAGATGGCGCTGGCGGTCGCGGCCGGCCAAGTCTGCCATTGCACGTCTTCCAGCTTCACGGTCTGGCCGAGGCCGATGTCGTTCTTGGCCACGAGAACGTCGACGGTCGGGAGCTGCGCGACCGGGGCCGGAGGCGGCGCAGAATTGTCCGAGCCGCTCGCCAGGTACGCGGCGACGCCGCCGGCGCAGATGGCGACCGTCAGGACGACAATGCGTGCCCTATTCATACGCTTCACTTTCCAACAAAACGCCGCGACGCTGCCGCCGCCGTAATCGGCAGTTGACCAGCTATTCGTCAAAGCATGGTTAATGAGGCGTATCTAAATCGCCTTAGCGCCCGGTTTACCCAGTGCGTTCAGCGCAGTGCGAGGTGGGCGAGGTCGATCGCCTTCACCCATTCGGTCTCCGGGTAGACCATCAGCGCGCTCAGGGCGAGCGCGATGCCGTAGGGGATTCCGCTCTCCTTGGCGTGCAGCCGCGCGAGCCAGGCCTGACCCGCCAGCCCGTAGGGCAGCGGCCATTGCCGGAACTGGAGCAGGAGCAGCGTCAGCGCGCCGCCGAACAGCGAGGCGTAGAGCAGGAAGTTCATCAACTGCGCGAACCCGAACCAGAGCGCGACCGAGGCCGCGACCTTGGCGTCGCCGCCGCCGACCCAGCCCATCGCAAAGCAGGTGAAGGCCACGACCAGGAGAAGCGCGCCGGCACCGACATGACTCAGCATCTCGTAAGGTGCCATGCCACCGGCGAGGGCAAGTGCGAAGAAGCCGGCGACCAGCGCCAGCGACACACGGTTCGAGATCGTCATCGTGAAGAGATCGCTCGCGGCGGCGAACGCCATCAAGGCCGGGAAGAGCAGAAGGCGCGCAAGGTCGAGGATCATGGGCTGCGTCTTGAGGCCTGGGTTTGCGGCGGGAACTGGCGTCGGGCGATGCTAGCCGGCAGTGCTAAACAAACCGACAACGGCAGTATGGGTCGCGCGCGGCCGAAGCCGCCGAACGCGTGCTCACCAGAGGCTGGCAATGCGCGCGGCGAGCGCGACTGTTGCAAGCAGCAGGGCAAGGCAGACCCAATAGACCGGTGATCCGGCCTGCGCCGCCCCTGCCTCGTTCGCCGCGACCGCGGCATCGGTTCTGTACTCGCGCAACGCCACTGGAACTCGCCGTCTTCAAAAACAAAGGCCCCGGAGATCCGGGGCTTTTGCCGTCGTTCGTCGGTCGCTTACTTCAGCGACGTGCTGATCGAGGTGAACTTGGTGTTCAGCGTGGTGCCGAGATTGTTGACGACGGTGATGATGGCCAGCGCGATGCCGGCGGCGATCAGACCGTATTCGATGGCGGTGGCGCCGGATTCATCCTTCGCGAAACGTGCAATCAAGTTCTTCATGAACAAAACTCCATCTGGGGTGAAGATCGCCTCGTTCGGCGCCGTCTTTGACCCGATGACCATGAGAGCCGAGCTCTTTCGGTGGAGTTAATTCGATCAAGCAAACCCGTTTCTGGCGCGCTGCTTCCGCCCAAAGTGAATTTCGCCTTAAGGCTGCGGCTGCAATTCGCTCCGGTTCCAGATGCAGCGTGAGCGCGGCGGCGGCTTCACCCTCCCTTAAATCTAGCGGAGTAGGCGTAGGAGAACTGGAATCCGCAAGAGAGGCGACGATGTCGAGCCTGCCCATGCAAGTCGCCTTGATGCTCGGCGAGACCATCGTGAAGGTGATCCCGGTCACCTTCGCGCTCGCGGCCGTCTTCACCGTGCTCGAGCATTTCTGGGCTTGCAATCCCGGCGCGCCGTGGTGGCGCAAGCGGGAGATCATCACCGACATCTGTTACTGGTTCTTCGTTCCGGTGTTCGCCCGCACCATGCGGATCGGACTTCTGATCGTCGGCGCCAGCGCCATCTTCAACATCCACGATGCCGACGGGCTCATCGCCTTCTACGACAATGGCCACGGCCCGCTGGCGCAGCTGCCCCTGTGGGTGCAGGCTCTGCTATTCCTGATGCTGTCTGATTTCATGCTGTATTGGCTGCACCGGCTTTTCCATGACGGCGGCTTCTGGAAGTACCACGCCGTCCATCATTCGTCGGAGGAGATCGGGTGGATTTCCGCGGCCCGCTTCCATCCCGTCAATCTTATGCTCGGGACGATCAGCGTCGACGTCGTGCTGCTGATGGCCGGCATCTCCCCGAACGTCATGATCTGGGTCGGCCCGTTCACCACCTTCCATTCGGCCTTCGTGCACGCCAACCTGAACTGGACCTTCGGACCGTTCAAATATTTGCTGGCAACGCCGGTATTCCACCGTTGGCACCACACCTCGCTCGAAGAGGGTGGCAACACGAATTTTGCCGGGACGTTTCCGATCTGGGACGTGCTGTTCGGCACCTTCCGCATGCCGGCGGGGCAGCTGCCGCAGGACTACGGCAAGGACGAAGCGACCATGCCGAAGGAGTTCGGGGGCCAACTGGCCTATCCGTTCCGCCGCTAGGATTGGAATATCGGGCCGGAAACGCCAGTCCGTTCAAACAATAGTCGGCGAGTTTGCGGAACGTTCACGAATTAAGGGCAGGTTACCCGGGTCGGGCACTGGCTCCGCTGTATCTGGTCGCTTCTGCCGGTTTGTGATGTCCCGGGGGTAAGAGTATGCGTAAAGAATTGCTGCGCCGTCATGCGCGCGTCTGTCTTCTGGTTGCCGCCGCAGTGCTGGCATCGCCGGCTGCCGGCCTCGCCGAGCCCACCGCCGACACCATCGCCGTCAATGTCGACCAGGCCAAGCTGGTACGGCTGCCCGGCAAGGTAGCGACCATCGTGGTCGGCAATCCCCTGATCGCGGACGTCACCCTCCAGCCCGGCGGCATGATCGTCGTGACCGGCAAGGGCTACGGTGCCACCAATTTCATCGCGCTCGACCGGAGCGGCGAGATTCTGGTCGACCGCCAGATCCAGGTCGAAGGTCCGAGCGACCGGCTCGTCACCGTCTATCGCGGGATCGAGCGCGAATCCTACAGCTGCGTGCCGATTTGCCAGCGTCGTGTGACGCTCGGCGACAGCGACAATTACTTCAACAACACGATGAGCCAGGCCGGTTCGCTGAGCAGCAATGCCAGCGGCAACGCCGGTGCGGGCACCAAGTCCAACTAGCCAGGTCGACTGGCGGGTTGACCCGGGCAGGATCGCCTGAGTCCGCCAGGGCATTTTCCGGACTGTCAGGGCGAGGTCTCTCCGCGCGCGCCGTCTTCGATGCATGCGGGCGTGCATGGATAACGCATCCTTAACGATGCCGTCCGGCGGGCGTGAATCGCCTGCAACACTTAAACAATCAGTTTTAGCTATTGAACCAAGCAGAGGATCGCCGCTGCTGGGGAATTTGACGCGATGCCATCGCTTCCGCCTACGAGGTTCACGCTCCGGACAGCGCTATCCCGGTTTCATGGCAGCCGCCGCGGCTCCGCGGCGGTCGAGTTCGCGCTGGTCGCTCCGATTTTCTTCGCGCTGCTGTTCGCCATCATCGAGACGGCGCTGGTGTTCTTCGCAGGCCAGGTGCTCGAGACCGTCACCCAGAATTCGGCGCGTGCCATTCTGACCGGCCAGGCGCAAGCGCAGGGCGGCTCGGTGGCAGCCTGTCAGACCACGCCCAACGTGGTCGCGGCGTGCGATCAGACCACGTTCAAGACCTATGTCTGCAGCCAGATCCCGGCGCTCTTCGATTGCAGCAAGCTTTACGTCGACGTGGTGAGTACCAGTTCCTTCACGGCGCTGAACCTCACCAGTTACGGCGATTCCTGCAACTTCAATCCGACCGGCGTGCAATACAATCCCGGCAGCTCCAGCCAGGTCGTCGTGGTGCGGATGTTCTATCAGTGGCCGCTCTTCGTCACCGGCCTCGGCTACAACATCGGTTGCAGCAGCAAGCGACTGCTGGTCGCGACCGCTGCCTTCAAGAACGAACCCTTCTGAGGCAGATGGATCTGAGCGGACCAATGCAGGCGATTAAAAATTTCTCGAGGAATGCCCGCAGTTCGGTGCGCGACTTCGTCGCCGACAGCCGCGCGCTCGCGGCGACCGAATTCGCGGTCATCGTGCCGCTGATGCTGGTGATGTTCTTCGGTACCGTCGAATTCTCGTCGGCCGTGGCGATCGATCGCAAAGTCACGTTGATCGCACGGACACTGTCCGATCTGACATCGCAGTCGACGACGCTGACCGATTCCGACATGCAGAACGCGTTCACGGCGAGCATCTCGATCATCATGCCTTACGACGCTACGCTCGTGAAAGGCTCGATCTCCCAGATCTACATCGATGCCAACAGCATTGCCACGGTCCAGTGGAGCAAGGCCGGCACCATTGCGAGCGGTGCGACGCAAGCTACGCTGGCGACCTCGGCTCGGAAGGCCGGCGACAAGGTGACCAGCGAGCTTCCCTCGACGCTGTTGATTCCGTCGACCTACCTCATACTCAGCGAGGCAAGCTACACTTACACACCTTCCGTGGGTTACGTGTTGAAGTCGAGCATACCGCTGAGCGATCTGTCCTACACGCGGCCGCGCCAGGTCACCTGCGTTCCCTACAACGGCGTACCCTCCTCGTGCTGACATCCACGAGCAGGCCCTCGGAATGAAAAAGGCCGTGCGTTGCGCACGGCCTTTTTGTTTGCTTTGGCTGGCGCAAGCCGATCGGGCCAAGCGCCCGGCGGTTCAGCCTGCGTCGCGCAGGTTGTCCGCTGCCGACTTGCCGGAGCGGCGGTCGGCCACGATCTCGTAGGAGATCTTCTGACCTTCACGCAGCGTGCCGAGGCCTGCGCGCTCGACAGCGCTGATGTGAACGAACACGTCCTGGCCGCCATCGTCGGGCTGAATGAAGCCGAAGCCTTTGGTCGCGTTAAACCACTTCACGGTTCCCATGCTCACGGGGGTAGTCCCTTCTCAGATAACACAATGTTGGAGCCCGCTCGCGCAGGCCGGTTAGATCGAATTTTTGGAAGGGTCGTCAGCGTGTCTGAACCGGCTGTACCGGTGGATGCTAATGTCGTCCGGCCGAAAATCGATAAATTCATTTTATCGGAATTGAGGCCTCAAAACAATCCGGCCATGCACGATTTTTTGATCCGCCGCGAGGTCCACGGCGGATCGATAGGCTGGCCGGAATCTTGCTGCCGCTCGCGCGCCAGCAACCGCCTAACGACGGCGGAACTGGCCGCCGCGCTGGCCCGGACGAGGCGGTCCACCCACCCCGCTGGGACGTTCGTCCTTGTGGCGGAAAATCAGCCGGCCCTTCTCGAGGTCATAGGGCGACATTTCCACCGTCACGCGGTCGCCCGCCAGCGTCTTGATGCGGTTCTTCTTCATCTTGCCGGCGGTATAGGCAACGATCTCGTGTCCGGCGTCGAGCTGCACGCGGTAGCGGGCGTCGGGGAGGATTTCGGTGACCAGTCCTTCGAACTGGATCAGCTCTTCCTTAGCCATGTGGGTGTCTCCAGTCGTGGACTGTTAGTTCGAATGAGGATTGCGGTTCGGTCGGCCGTTGGGGCGACTCTCGCGACGCAAAAAGGCAACGCCTTGTATTCCATCAGGCTTGCCGGCGCTATGCGCGGGACGCTGTTCCGACCGATCGGCGGGTGAGGAGTTCATCTTACCACCGGAACCGCGGTGGCGGCGAGACCCCTTGGAGGCCTTGTGGCCTTCACCGGGCCTGCCATCAACAGGTCTGCCCTCGCCATGGCGTCCTTCGCCGGGCCGTCCGTCGCCCTGCCTGCCGGCGCTATGATGGCGTCCGTCGGCATGCCTGTCGTCGCCACGCCGCC
>NZ_JALBHA010000205.1:0-9997 GCF_023006445.1 Bradyrhizobium sp. SHOUNA76 | reverse complement strand
AGGCCCGGCAGCACGGGCCTGACCCGAACCTCGGACGACGCGGCCGCACCGGCGAGCCGGCGAGCGATGCCCTTCAGTTCCGTGACCACGACATGGAGGCCGAACAGTAACATCCCGGAGCAGACGGCGATCGTGCCCGAGATTATGAGGGGGCTGCCGAGACTGAACTCCCTGACGGAGAAGCCAAACAGGATCGAAAGGAGGCCCGCCACGACGGCGAAAATCCCCGCGATCAACAATGCCAAGGTCATCGAACTCACCCCCGGCCGCACATCCACACGCGACCCGTCACGCCACGATACCGTCATACGATGTTCCACGCCAACGGCGAATTGCAAGCCACGTTCCTAATGGAAAGGAAATCAGGGACTTATTCACATTCCCTTCAGCTACGGCCCGCTACTGCTAGGCTGCTGTCAATGATCCGGAATTGCTGCATCGCATCAGGAATTTAGCCATAATGCCCAATTACTTGCTAATGGAACTGCGCTATAGGGAGTCCGGGGTTGAGGCCCGCGCGCGCCAGCAGGGCCAACAGGGGATTCCGGGGCACCGATAGCCATGACATCCATCACGACTTCGGCGATCGACACGCCTCAGCGGCGCTCGGTCGAACGGACTTGCGACGATCTGGCCATGCTGGTGCTGGCTGCGGTCGCCGTCATTGCCGGCTTGACCTTCCGCGACTACGGCCTCGGCTGGGACGATTATACCCACGCCGAATATGCCGACCTGTTGCTGCGCATGTTCGGTTCCGGCTTCAAGGACACCGCGGCGCTCTCCTTCGCGAATCTCTACATGTATGGCGGCGGCTTCGACATGGTCGCGGCCCTCCTGCACAAGATCATTCCGCTCGAATTGTTCGAGACGCGCCGTCTGGTCGGCGCCATCGTCGGCGTGATCGGACTTGCGGTGACGTGGCGGCTCGGCCGCCGCATCGGCGGTCCCCTTGCCGGTCTTGCCTCACTCCTGCTGCTCGCGCTGTGCCCGATCTTCTACGGCCACATGTTCATGAATCCGAAGGACGCGCCCTTCGCGGTGGCCATGATCATCCTGATGCTCGGCCTCGTCCGGCTCGCCGAGGAATATCCGCAGCCATCGCCGCGCACGATCCTGATCGTCGGGCTCGGCGCGGGCCTCTCGCTCGGCTGCCGCGTTCTCGGCGGGCTCGCGCTGGTCTACGCCGTGCTCGGCTTCCTGCCCCTGTTCCTGGAGGAACTGCGCAGCGAGGGCCTGCGCGAATCGGTCCGCCGCTTCGCCCATGTCGTCTATGTGCTGCTGCCCGGCCTCGCGTTCGGCTATCTCGTGATGGGGCTGATCTGGCCGTGGTCGATCATGGAGCCCGGCAATCCCTTCGAAGCGCTGACCTACTTCTCACACTTCTTCGAGAAGCCCTGGAAAGAGATGTTCGACGGCGCGATCGTGTCGGTGCCCGACATGCCCTGGTCCTACCTGCCGACGCTGTTCGCGCTGCAGCTGCCCGAGGTGATGCTGGTGTCGATGGGCGGCGCGGTGGTCAGCACCTTCGCCATGCTGCCGCGACGCGAGGTTCCGGCGCGGCGCAAGACCATCCTGCTGATGCTGACGCTGGCTGCGACCCTGCCGCTGGCGATCGCGATGGTGAAGCGGCCGGCGCTGTACAACGGCATCCGCCATTTCGTGTTCGTGATTCCGCCGATGGCGGTGCTCGGCGGCGTCGCTTTCGGCTGGGCCATGGAGCGCCTGCGCGCCAATCACCGCACCTGGCAGCCCGTCGTGCTCGCCACCTTCTGCTTCGGCCTTGCGCTGTCGCTCGCCGAGATGATCCGGCTGCATCCCTATCAGTACACCCACTTCAACCACATCGCCGGCACCGTGCGCGGCGCCGACGACCGCTTCATGCTGGACTATTGGGGTCTCGCGCTGAAGCAGGCCTCGGACGAATTGCGCGAGCAGATCGTCGAGCGCCAGGAGGTTCCGCCGACCAATCGCAAATGGAAGGTCGCGGTCTGCGGTCCGCAGCGCCCGGCCCAGGTCGCGCTCGGCCCGGACTTCACCATCGGCTGGGATTCCAACGCGGCCGATTTCGCGATGACACTCGGCGAGTTCTACTGCAAGGGCCTCACTGCGCCCGTGATGGTCGAGATCAAGCGCGACGACGTGGTGTTCGCCCGCGTCTACGACATCCGCGGTCGCAGCATTTCCAGCCTGCTGTCGATCCCGGCGCCGTAGAAATTTTCTCCGGAGTCGTAGCCCCGTAGCCCGGATGGAGCGCAGCGAAATCCGGGACCCCTCTCAGAGCGGCCCTGCATTCCGCTGCGCTCCATGCGGGCTACGCTGGACTGCCGCGCTCTGCGTACCTTGCTGCCAACCAATAGCGGTACTAGGCTCCCTCCCCGCAACAACGATGTTCGGAGAGATCAGCCATGTCGCCAGCGGAAGCGCGCCTGAAGGAAGTACCGTCCAACATGACGGAGGCCGAGTGGCAGCAACGGGTCAATCTCGCCGCCTGCTATCGCCTGGTCGCGCTGTATGGCTGGGACGATCTGGTCGACACCCACATCTCCGCGCGCGTGCCGGGCCCCGAGCATCACTTTCTCATCAACCCTTATGGGCTGATGTTCGACGAGATCACGGCGTCCAGCCTCGTCAAGGTCGATTTGCACGGCAACCAGCTCTCCGAGAGCGAATACACCATCAACCCGGCGGGCTTCACCATCCATTCGGCGATCCACGAGGTGCGCGAGGACGCGATCTGCGTGCTGCATCTCCACACCCTCGACGGCACCGCGGTGTCGAGCAGCGCGGAAGGGCTGCTGCCGCTGAACCAGACCGCCCAGCTCGTCACCCACGACCTCGCCTATCACGACTACGAAGGCATCGCGCTCGACCACGACGAGCGGCCGCGGCTGCAGAAGGACCTCGGCGACCACAACCACATGCTCTTGCGCAATCACGGCACGCTGACCGTCGGCCGCTCGGTCGCCTCCGCCTTCGAGCGCATGTACCACCTCGAGCGCGCCTGCTCGATGCAGGTGCGCACGCGCGCGCTCGGTACGCCGGTCTATCCGGTCGAGGAGATTGCGATCGAGAAGAACACCGAGCTGCTCGCCAACCGCGATCGCGCCGAGCTGCGCGCCACCAACCTCGTGTGGCCGCCGCTGCTGCGCAAGCTCGACCGCGAGCTGCCGGGTTACCGGTCTTGAGATTTTCGGGATTTGGTGTAGGGTAGCTGTCAACTGACCTCTACGCCATTTGGAATGAAACGCCGCCCAATCCCGGGCGGCGTTTTTATTTTGGGGCAGGTAGCCGCCACACCCGTCATTGCGAGGAGCCCTTGCGACGAAGCAATCCAGGCTGTCTCAGCGGAAGGATTCTGGCTTGCTTCGCTACGCTCGCAATGACGAGGATAGGTCTCGTAGGGTGGGCAAAGGCGCGCTCTTCGCGCGCCGTGCCCACGTCTTCTTCTTTCGTCATCACTGAGAGATGGTGGGCACGGCGCGTTGCGCCTTTGCCCACCCTACGGCAGCTCGCCTACTTCACTTCGGCCAGCGCAGCGAGGATCCTCGCCCAGGAGCGGATGCCCTTCTGGAAGCTCCGGAGGTCGTACTTCTCGTTCGGCGAGTGGATGTTGTCGTCGTCGAGGCCGAAGCCGACCAGCAGCGAGTCGAGGCCGAGCGTGCGCTTGAAGTCGGCGACGATCGGGATCGAGGCACCCGAGCCCATCAGCACGGTCTCCTTGCCCCATTCGTCGGTGAGCGCCTTGCTGGCGGCGGCGAGCGGCTTCATGTTCCAGTCGAGCGCGACCGCGGGCGCGGCGGAATGGTCGCCGAACTCGACCTTGCAATCGCCGGGAATGCGCGCCGTCACGTAATCGCGAAAAGCCTTGCGGATCTTTTGCGGGTCCTGCCCTTCGACCAGACGGAACGAGACCTTGGCCGA
Source organism: Bradyrhizobium sp. SHOUNA76 (assembly GCF_023006445.1). Taxonomy (NCBI): domain Bacteria; kingdom Pseudomonadati; phylum Pseudomonadota; class Alphaproteobacteria; order Hyphomicrobiales; family Nitrobacteraceae; genus Bradyrhizobium; species Bradyrhizobium sp. SHOUNA76. The sequence goes on along the minus strand of NZ_JALBHA010000205.1, from coordinate 6,076 downwards.
GGCATGCGACGGGATCACCGTCTTGGAGCCTTCGCCGATATAGCCGCCCCAGATGCCGTTGACGTCGCAGGTCGGACGCGACGAGGCCTGCTCGATCAGGAGGCGCCCCTTCTCGCCGGCGGGGATCGACAGGCCGATCGGCTTCAAGAACATCTCGGGCGTGAGGTTGAGCTTCTTCCATTGCTCGAGGATGTCGGGCGGCAGATCCTTTACCCCGTCATAGAAGCCGGGAATGGTGATGCGGTTGTCGTCGTCGAACAGGCCGCCCAGAATTTTCGTGAGCAGGCGAATCGGGTTCATCGCGCTGCCGCCGAACACGCCGGAATGCAGGTCGCGATTGGCGGCGGTGATCTTCAGCTCTTCATAGAGCAGGCCCCGCAGCGAGGTCGTGATCGCCGGCGTGTTGCGGTCCCACATGCCGGTGTCGCAAACCAGCACGTAATCGGCTTTGAACTCGTCCTTGTTGGCCTCGATGAAGGGCACGAAGTTCTTCGAGCCGACCTCCTCCTCGCCTTCGATCAGGAAGGTGACATCGATCGGCAGCGATCCCGTCACCCTCTTCCAGGCGCGGCAGGCTTCGACGAAGGTCATCACCTGGCCCTTGTCGTCCTCGGCGCCGCGCGCAACGATGATCTTGCGGCCGTCGGCATGATCGGTGACGACGGGCTCGAACGGCGGGCGGTGCCAGAGATCGAGCGGGTCGACCGGCTGCACGTCGTAGTGGCCGTAGAAGATCACATGCGGCCGTCCGCCGGCCTTGTCGTCTCCCTTGGTCTTGCCGACGATGGCGGGATGGCCGGCGGTCGGTCTCACCTCGGTGGCGACACCCAGGCTTGCGATGTCCTTGGCGAGATGCTCCGCCGCCGCCTTGCAATCCCCGGCAAAGGCCGGATCCGCGGAGATCGACTTGATCCGGAGCAGCGCGAACAGGCGCTCCAGGCTGTTGTCGAAATCCTTGTCGATGTGGTCGAGCACGGATTGAAGCTGCGCATTGGCCATGGTCGGATTCCTGACTTTTGAGTCTCAAGACGACATTTCGAGATGCTTGGGTTTTAGCGCCGTCGCTGGCTGGGAGCCAGCCGCAACCGGCGGATGGCGGATGTGCCATGCGAGCGTGCCCGCAAGAACGGCGGTCGCAGCGAGGTTGTTGCCCCAGGCCTGGAGCACAGTTGGAAACCACGGCAGCGCCAGCAGCATGAGAATGCCGGCAGCGCCGAGGGCCAGCCAGGTTCCGAGGCGCACCTTCGCCCGCTCGTCGAAGGCGGCGCGATGCATCAACACCGTCATCGGGAAGAACAGCCACATGAAGTAGTATTGCCGCGCCAGAGGCGAGGCCACCGTGATCAGGCAGAACAGGATGCCGAGTTCCTCGGCGTCCGAGCGCGCCGTCCGCCGCGCTTGCCGTGGCATGATCGCGACGAAGCCGAGCCCGAGCAATGCGGACAACGCCAGCACGATCCAGTTTGCCGTCCTGTAGTCGACGTCGATGATATTCATCGTGCGTGCCGGCTTGTTGGGACTGTCCTGATTGTAGTTGATCGGGCGGACAAGGCGGTGCGTGACGGCGATCAGCGACTGGTTGACCCACGACCAGTTCTGCTCGTCGCGCTGGCCAAAGCCCTTTTCCGAGCTCGTTCCGACCATGCCCTGGTACCAGAGCGCAAGCTCGGCCGCGTTGCGCTCGAAGCCGCGGATCGGCGCCGGCACGACATAGAGAAGGATGCCGGTGAAGGCGACCGTAGCGACGACGGCCTCCCACTTGCGCCGCCAAATCAGATAAGGCAGCACCGCAATTGGAAACACCTTGATGGCGGCGGCGAGCGCGAACATGAAGCCGGCGAGCCATGACCGCTGATGCCGCAAGCTCCAGAAACCGTAGAGCATCATCGCCAGCAGGACGAGGTTGGGCTGGCCGAGGTCGAACATGTCGAACACGAAGGGCACGGTGATGACAGCAGGCAGCGCTTCCAGCCAGGGACTTGGCTTGCGGTCCGAGCCGGTCATGACGTGGGAGAACGTTCCGGTGTACCACCACGCCAAAACATTCAGGATCGACAGGACGAGATAGAGCGGGATCTTGCCGAACCAGCTCGGGATCGCCAGCAGGATCGCCGGGAGCGGTGGATAGATGAAGTCGAAATATTCGATGGCCGTGGCGGGATAGAATGGCTCACCCTGCAAGACCTGCTGCCCGGCCCAGTACCACAGCGGGTAATCCTTGGTCTTGCCGCTGCCGAAGATCTCGGGGACGAGCACGTCGGCGGTCAGCAGGACGCAGCAGAGCAGAAATAGCAGGTCCAGCGGCGCGCGCAGCGACAGGCGTCTGGGCGCGTCAGGCTTGGCTAGCGGGGCGGGCGAGGTCACGGAGTGGTCCTGTGCGGCGGCGAACAGGACGTAGCAGACCGGCGCGGGCTTGGAGAGTCCCTCACCTGAAATTGTAGCGGTGGTGACCTCGGGCAACGGCACATGAGGTGACTAGCAAAGTGCTTGAGCTTCCACATCGTCAGGGCCGGGCTTGTCCCGGCCCTCCACGACCTTTATCGCACTTTATCGCAGCACGAAGAACGTAGATGCCCGGGCCTTCGCCTCGCCGAAGCGGCTTCGGCCGCGCAGGCGGGACAAGCCCGGGCATGACGACCTTTTGGGGTCAAGCGGAATTGCCCAAAACAGGGCGTTCTGCCTAGCGCCGCAGCAATCCGCCGAGCGCGCCGCGGACCAGCGTGCGGCCGATCGAGCCGCCGAGCTGGCCGCCGACCGACTTGCCGATATTGGCGGCCATCCCGCCGATCACCTGGTTGGTGACCGATCGCGTCACGTCCCGCGCAATGACTTGGCCGGCCGACAGGCGGCCCCGCTTGACGTTGGTGCCGAAGATGGTGCCGACGATCGAGCCGATCTGGCCGAGGATACCGCCGCCGCTTGCGCCGGCCGGACCGTCCACCGTTACCGCCGTGCCGGCGATCCGCTTCTGAAGGATCTCATAGGCGGACTCGGCATCGACGGCAGTGTCGTATTTGCCCTTCACCGGGCTTGCAGCCATGATCGCCTTGCGCTCATCCGGCGTGATCGATCCGATGCGGGCCGAGGGCGGCCGGATCATCACCCGCTCCACCATCGCGGGCGTGCCGTTACCTTCGAGGAAGGACACCAGCGCCTCGCCCTTGCCGAGCTCCATGATCACCTTGGCGGTGTCGAGCTTCGGGTTGGGACGGAAGGTCTGGGCCGCGGCCGCAACGGCCTTCTGGTCGCGCGGCGTAAAGGCGCGCAGCGCATGCTGCACCCGGTTACCGAGCTGCCCGAGCACGCGGTCCGGCACGTCGATCGGATTTTGCGTCACGAAGTAGACGCCGACGCCCTTGGAGCGGATCAGGCGCACCACCTGCTCGATCTTGTCCATCAGCGCCTTGGGCGCGTCGTTGAACAACAGATGCGCCTCGTCGAAGAAGAACACGAGTTTCGGCTTGGGCAAATCGCCAGCCTCGGGCAGCTCCTCGAACAGCTCCGACAACATCCACAACAGGAATGTCGCGTAAAGCCTGGGGTTCTGAAGCAGCTTGTCAGCGACCAGGATATTGACCATGCCGCGGCCATCGCGGTCGGTCTTCATGAAGTCTTTCAGTGTCAGCGCCGGCTCGCCGAAGAATTTGGTGCCGCCCTGGTTCTCCAACACCAGGAGCTGGCGCTGGATGGTGCCGACGGTGGCCTTGGTGACGTTGCCGAACCCCTGCGCGGCCTTCTTGACGTCGGCCAGCGGGCTCTCTTCGGCATCCGCACCCTTCTTGCCGGTATCCGGCACGATGGCATCGAGCAGCGCGCGCAGATCTTTCATATCGATGAGGGTGAGGCCGGCGTCGTCGGCGACGCGGAAGGCGACGTTGAGCACGCCTTCCTGCACATCGTTCAGGTCGAGCATGCGCGCGAGCAGAAGCGGCCCCATTTCCGTGACGGTCGCCCGCACCGGATGGCCCTGCTCGCCGAACACATCCCAGAACACGGTCGAGAACTGGTCGGGCTGGAATGTCAGCCCCATCTCGGTGGCGCGCTTGAGGATGAAGTCCGCGGGCACGCCGATCTCGGAGATGCCGGAGAGATCGCCCTTGATGTCGGCCGCGAAGACCGGAACACCGGCACGCGCAAATCCTTCCGCCATCACCTGCAGCGTCACCGTCTTGCCGGTTCCGGTTGCGCCCGTGACGAGGCCGTGGCGATTGGCGAGCGCCAGCGTCAGCCAGGCCTGCTCGTCTCCCTTGCCGACGAAGATCTTGTCGTCGGTATCGCCGAGCTTGCTGTCCTGTGCGGTCATTATTCTCTCTGATCTCTCTGCCGGGTTTCGCGTATTGAACTCAAAGGCGGCAGTTCCGTAGTTTAATGCATGTCGCACGTCGATTGAAACCATTCAAAGCGCCCGACATGCGACATTGTCGGATAGGTGGACGACATCAGCCGAAAGTAGGAACGCGGCGTTCGCAACGCGGCAATTTTTCGCCGATTCCATCTCCGCTCTTGCACCGCTGCAACACTTCTCACGCGTTCGAAGATGAATCGCGACGACGGCTGCGTTCATCGCTTGTATTTCACATCACACCGGCTCAAGATCATTTTCGAAAGCAATATTCCGGCAAGCAAACCGGCTGAGGGGCGGGCCTTATGGACGAGCTGATCGGGCGGCTGGCGACAAACGCCAGCATAGATGGTGCTGTCGCCGAAAAGACCGTCGGCATCATCCTGGGCTTCCTCCGCAGTGAGGGTCCTTCCGACAGCGTGCAGGCCCTGATCGATCATATCCCCGGAGCGGAAGCCGCGATCGAGGCGTCCAGGAGCGGCGGCGGACTGTCGCGGTTGATGGGCGGCGGCTTGATGGCGGTCGGCACGCGCCTGATGGGCCTGGGACTTGGCATGTCCGAGATTCAAAACGTCGCCCGTGAACTTTTCCGCTTCGGCCGAGACAAAATCGGAGCAGATCAGATGGGCAAGATCGTTGCGGGGACGCCGGGCCTCAGCCAGTTCGCCTGAAGCCTTGGCATTTCATATCGAGTATCATGACATATCCGATCTCCGAGATTGAGGGCCTGTCGGTCTTTGCCGCCAACAAGTTGAAGGCGCAGGGCATCCGCACGACCGATGCCCTGCTCGAAGCGGCCGGCACGGTGAAGGGCCGCAAGGCGCTTTCCGCCAAGACCGGCATCAGCGAGCAGCTGCTGCTGGAATGGGCCAACGTCTCCGACTACATGCGTATCCCCGGCATGGGCCGCGCCAAGGTCGGCCTGGTCCGCGCCGCCGGCGTCACCACCGTGCGTGAGCTCGCCTATCGGAATCCGGCAAGGCTCGCCCAGAGCATGCGTGACGCCAACGAGAAGAAGAAGCTGCTCCGCATCCTGCCTTCCGAGAAGTCGGTCGGCGACATCATCGCCCAGGCGAAGAAGCTGCAGCCGAAGATCACGTATTGATGCTAGCTCCGTCATCCCCGCGCAACCGCGAAGCGGTTGTCGCTGGAGGCGAAGCACGGGATGCAACGCATCCCGTGGAGAGCCTCGAAGGATGCACGGCCACCGCTGCGTCGGCACGGAGACAGCCGGGCCGTCGCCCTTCGAGGGCCGCTGAAGAAGCGGCCACCTCCAGCGACAACGGCTTCGCCGTTGCGCGGGGGTGACGGTGATGGAGCGGTGCTGGTCCCCCCTCCCCGCTTGACTCCCCCTCCCCGACCGCGCAAAGCCACGCGCATGAATGCCTCGCCCTCCCCATCCGTCCCGCCGGCCGGCTCGGCCGGGCCAGATGCGCTGCGGACGCTGCTGGAACGGCCCGTTCCGGCGGTGATGGGCGTGCTCAACATCACCCCGGACTCCTTTTCCGATGGCGGCGAGTTCATCGCGCCCGAACAGGCGCTCGCGCGGGCGCGGGCGATGATTGCGGACGGCGTCGACATCATCGATATCGGCGCCGAGTCCACCCGGCCCTACAAGGGCGCCAAGGCCGTCACGGCGGATGACGAGCTCGCCCGGCTGAAGCCGGTGCTGGCGGGCGTGGTCGCCCTCGGCGTGCCGGTCTCGATCGACAGCATGAAGGCCGAGGTGGTGGC
>NZ_JALBHA010000204.1:0-10003 GCF_023006445.1 Bradyrhizobium sp. SHOUNA76 | reverse complement strand
GGAACAGCACATCGACGGAGGGGCGATGCCGCGACACCGGCGGGCCGTCCTTGATCGCGATCTGATAGCGCAGGCCGATGCGCTGGAGCAGCATGTGGCGGGCGCCGGGGGCGATATAGGCGCAGCCCGGAAGCACGGGCTCGCCGTCCTCGGCCTCCTTGACCCTGATCTGGCAGACGGTGTCGAGACGCCTGGCAAAGGCCGCGGTGAATCCTGCCGGCATGTGCTGGACGATGACGATCGGCGGACAATGCGGCGGCAGCATTTCGAGGACATCATTGAGCGCTTCGGTGCCGCCCGTCGACGCACCGATGCAGACGATGCGTTCCGTCGTCGGCCGAACCCTGCCCTGCACCGGCGGCGGGATGATCGCGTCGGCCGTCAGCTTCTTCTCGATCGCCCGTCGCTCGGAACGCGGACGAACCCGCGCGCGCGCCGCCGACTTCACGGCCTCGCGCAACCGCGTCGAGCATTCGAGCAGCGCCTGCCGCGTGTCGATCTTCGGTTTCGGCACGATGTCGACCGCGCCGGCCTCGAACGCCTCGAACATCACGTTCGAGCCCTCTTCGGTCAACGAAGAGCAAATGATCACCGGGATTGGGCGCTGCGCCATGATCTTGCGCAGGAACGTCATGCCGTCCATGCGCGGCATTTCCAGGTCGAGGATCATGACGTCGGGGATCTCGTTCTGGAGGCGTCGCGCCGCCGCGAACGGATCGGCAGCCGCTCCCATCACCTCGATCTCAGGGTCGTCGTTGAGGATCGTCTGCAGGATTTGGCGAACCGACGCCGAATCGTCCACGATCAGTACGCGAACTTTCTCCCTCGGCATCTCGTTGCGCTCCGGCTAGACCTGGAAAATGGTTGGCTGAACTTGCTTCAGCCCTGGCACGGCACTGTGAATCATCGATTCCGAATGTCCGACCAGCAGATAGCCGCCCGGACGCAAATGGCTGCACAATTGCTCGACCACCTTGCGCTGGGTCTCGCGCTCGAAATAGATCAGGACGTTGCGGCAGAAGATGATATCGACGTCACGATCGACGGGGTAGGATTTGTCCATGAGGTTCATCCTCATGAAATGCACCATGTTCCGCAATTCCGGCACGACCCGTACCTCACCGCGCGACTTGTCCCGCGACGACGAAAAATATCGTTTCACGAATTGCTCCGGCACTGGAGCGAGCACGTCGCGGGTGTAGATCGCCGTCTTGGCGAGGCGCAGCACCGCGGTCGAGATGTCGGTCCCGAGAATGCGGTACTGGAAACGCGAGCCGTTCCGCGTCATGTCGTCCAGCACCATCGCTGTCGTATAGGCTTCCATGCCCGTGGAGCTCGCCGAGCTCCAGATCTTGAGGTTCGCACTTTTGCGGCCATGCGATTTGAGCAGGGCGGGGATCGCGATATCCCGCAGGAAAGTGAAGTGCTGCGGCTCGCGGAAGAAATCGGTCTTGTTGGTCGTCACCACATCGATGAGATGGGTGAGCTCGGTATCGAAATGATCCGCCTCGAACAGGTTCTCGACATATTCGTTGAGGCCGGAAAAGTTGAGCGCGCGCACGCGCTTGTGCAGCCGCCCCTCCAGCATCAGCCGCTTGCCCTGCGGCAGCTTGATGCCGACCTGGCCCTCGATCAGTTGAGCGATGGTGCGGAAGTGGCGGTCCGACAGATGCACGGCGGTATCCTGCACGGCGGGCATCATGGCCGCCTGCTCCGGTCCGGGATGGCCGCCTGTACTGAATGTCGGGCCGTACGGGCCATCTTCGATCCTAAGCGTTGACGTATCCGTTGAAAGCGGACCGGTTCACCGTCGCAAGGCGGGCCGGTCCGCAAGAGTTCCGAGGAGTCCTAGCGCTGGAAATCGGCGTCCCGATCATCCTCGCCGTCATGCATGTCGAAGGCGAACCCGCCACCACCGGCAACCTTCAGGGCGCGCACCGGCTTGCCTTGCGGCTTCTTGGCCGGCCGCTCGGCCGCCGCCATCGTCGCCGCCTTGGTCCGCAACTGATCGACCGCCCGGTCGATCGGCGCAGCCGCATGGCCCTTTCCGCCCTGCTCGATGCGGAAATAGGCGATGGTGGACTGGAGCTGTTCGGCCTGCGAGGCGAGTTCCTCCGAGGTCGATGACACCTGCTCGGAGGCGCTCGCGTTCTGCTGGCCCACCTTGTCGAGCTGCTGGATCGCCTGGTTGATCTGGGCCGATCCGACGTCCTGCTCGCGGCAAGCCGCGGTGATTTCCTGCACCAGCTCGGCGGTCTTCTTGATATCGGGCACGAGCTTGGACAGCATCTCGCCGGCTTCGCGAGCGACCTTCACGGTCTCCGTCGAGAGCGTTCCGATCTCGGCGGCGGCAGCCTGGCTGCGTTCGGCAAGCTTGCGGACTTCGGAGGCGACGACCGCAAAGCCCTTGCCATGCTCGCCGGCGCGCGCGGCCTCGACCGCCGCGTTGAGCGCAAGCAGGTCGGTCTGCCGTGCGATCTCCTGCACGATCGTGATCTTCTCGGCGATCGTCTGCATCGCTTCGACGGCACGGCCCACGGCGGCACCGCTGGATTCGGCATCCCTCGCCGATTGCGCGGCGATCTTCTCGGTCTGGTTGGCGTTGTCGGCGTTCTGCTTCACGTTCGAAGCCATCTCCTCCATCGAAGACGAGGCTTCCTCGGCCGAGGAGGCTTGTTCGGTGGCGCCCTGCGAAAGTTGCTCCGAACTCGCGGAGAGCTCCTGGCTGCCGGCGGAGACGTTCTGCGCCGCGGTGAGCGCTTCGGCGACGATCTGCCGGAGTTTCTCGACCATTGCATTCAAGGACCTGACGAGATCGCCGATCTCGTCGTTGCTGGCGGAAGGAATGGTCCGGCTGAGATCGCCCTCGGCGACCGATCCGGCAAGACCGACCGCTCGGCCGAGCGACCGACTGATCGAGATCGAGATCCAGAGCGCCGCCCCGACCGCAACCGCCAGCGAGATGCCGATCAGCGTCATCAGCAGGAATTGCGCCTGGTGCCCCTCTGCCTTGGATTGGACGGCCTGCTCGGCCATCTGCTTCTTCGTATTGGCGACGTAGGCGCCCATGGATTCCATTGCGTCTGCGACGACCTTGCGGCCGTCACCCATCGAGCGCTCCATGGCCTTCGACTTGTCCGTCTTGGCCAGCCTGATCGTCTCTTCCTGGTACGCATTCATCTTGGCGTACGACGCCGCAAAGCCGTCCAGCAGCTTCCTGCCCGCTTCGCTCGCCAGCGCGTAGACCTCATCTCTGGTCTTCGTCGCCTGCTCGCGCAGCTTGGCCGCATCCGCCGCAAACTGTTCCGCCTGGGCTTCCGTTCCGAGGATCGAGTTCTTCTCGGCGCGCAGCTGAAGCAGGATGTCCTTTTCGATCTGCGTCGCCTTCTCCATCCGGTTTGCGCGCAGGACCATGCTGTCGGCAGTCGCCATCATGTCGCCGAGCTTCGTGTAGGCCACACCGCCCGCGACCCCGGACAACACGATGATCACGCCGAACGCACTGGCAAGCTTTGCCTTGACGGTGAATCTCATTTCCAGCCCCTACCCCGGTCTCGCCCGAGACCTCACTTCAATTCAGGATGCGTTCCATGTTCGGAACGATGACGAACTCTTCACGCCACTTCGCAATGAAGCGAATGAACTCCGGCTTCCAGTGCATGCCGACCCGCGGTGTTTGCTGCACGTCGGCCTGGAAGATCTCGGTGACCTCGTAGACCTTGTCGGCGGTGACGCCGACCAGGACCGGCTCGCCGTCGAGCTCGATTTCGATGACCACGATGCGCGTATCGGCAGAATCATCGAGCTGCGGCATGCCGAAGCGGATGCGCAGATCGGCGAGCGGAATGACGTTGCCGCGCACGTTGATCACGCTGGGAACGAAGGCGCGCGCACCCGCGACCTTGGTCACCGGGACGGGATCGATGATCTCGCGCACGAGGCCCGCGTCGAGCGCGAACTTTTCCTCGCCAAGGCCGATCATCACGACCTGCATCGCGTCAGCCTGACGTTCGCCAGCCAAACCACCGTTCATCACGCCGCCTCGCTGATATGCTGCTTCTCGACCTTCGACTGCGCGAGCGCGACAAGCTGCGCGACGTCGAGGATCAACGCCGCCGTGCCGTCACCCAGGATGGTCGCGCCGGAGAACATCGTGACGTTCGAATGCAGCTTGGAAAGCGACTTGATCACGGTCTGGTGGTTACCGATGATCTGGTCGGCGACGAGCCCGACATGGGTCTCGCCGGTCGAGATGATGATCGTCTTCTGGTGCCGGTCGGGCGTGCCCGATGCGGTCATGATCTCGCGCAACCGGAGGAAGGGCACGAGATTGCCGCGCACGTTGAGGAAATTGCGGCCGCGGGAGCGCTCGTCCTCGGCGGTCAGCTCGATGCATTCCTCCACTGCGGACAGCGGAATGATGTAGCGGCCCTCGCCGACCCGGATGAGCAGGCCTTCGATGATCGCAAGCGTCAGCGGCAGGCGCAGCGTCACCGTGGTGCCCTGCCCCGGCAGGGTCGACAGGTCGATCGAGCCACGCATGTTCTCGATGGTACGCTTGACCACGTCCATACCGACGCCGCGGCCGGACAGCGCCGAGATGGTCTGCGCGGTCGAGAAGCCGGGATGGAACAGGAATTGATGAATCTCATGGTCGGTGAGCACGGCTCCGGCCGCGATCAGCCCCTGCTCTTCCGCCTTCGCACGGATGCGCGCGGTGTTGAGGCCGCCGCCATTGTCCTTCACGGTGACGAGTACCTGCGCTCCGGAGTGCACCGCGGCGAGCTCGATCCGGCCTTGCTCGGTCTTGCCGTTGGCAGCGCGCGTGGCGGTGTCTTCGATGCCGTGGTCGACGGAATTGCGGATCAGATGCACCAGCGGATCTGCCAGGCACTCGATCATGGTCTTGTCGAGCTCGGTATCCTCGCCTGAGGTGACGAATTCGACAGGCTTCGACAGATCGCGCGACAGATCATGCACGAGGCGGCGGAAACGGCCGAACAGCGAACCGATCGGCACCATGCGTGCGCCCATCGTGGTATCGCGCAACGACGAAGCGAGGCGCTCGATCTCCTCGGCGATCATCTTGATCGAGAGGTCGGAGCCGGAGGCAGCGAGCTGGGTCAGCCGCGCCTGTGCGATGACGAGTTCGCCGACGCGGTCCATCAGTTCATCGAGGCGCTCGGCCTGAACGCGAACGGTGGCAATGCCGCGATCGTCACGCTTGGCCTCGGGCTTCGGTTCAAGCCTTGATTCGGATTTCGGCTCCGCCTTTGCGACGGGCTGCTCGGCGAAGGGCGCGGCAGCGGCCTCGACCACCGGCGCAGGCATTTCGACCACCGGGGCCGGCTCTTCGTCGAGAAGCTGGAACAGCGGCGCAGGCGCGGGCGCGTCGACATGCGCCAAGGGCGAGAGCGTCAGCTTCATTTCGTCCTGGACGAACATGAAGACGTCGTCGATCGCGTCCTTGTCGCAAACCGCGTGCAGCTTGACGTCCCACTTCAAATAGCAGTCTTCCGGCTCCATCTCATCGAGGAACGGGATGCCGTCGGTGATCGGGACGACGAAGCAGGGGCCGAGCTTGCAGAGATCTTCCAAGAGATCGAGCGGGTTCGAGCCGTTACGCAGGATGTGCGATTCAAATTCGAGATGCAGGTGCCAGCCGGCTTGCTTGCTCTCGCTAGGGACCAGCGGCGGCGCCTCGGCGATCTCGACGACCGGAGCGCCAGGCTGGTCGAATGATACGAAGCGCTTGAGGTCGTCGAGGATGGCCTCGCCGATGATGTCGTCGGTCGACTGGGGATCTTCGATCAACGCGCGGATGTAGTCCTTGGCGGCGAGCGCGACCGAGATCAGTTCCTGGGTCGGCTTGATCTCGCCCTTGCGGACGCGGTCGAAAGCGGTCTCGAATTCGTGGGTGAAGGAGGCGACCTTGTCGAAGCCGAACATGGCGCCCGAGCCCTTGATGGTATGCAGGGCGCGGAAGGCGGAATCGACCAGTTCGCGATCGTCGGGACGCTGGCCGAGGTCGAGCAAGGCCCCTTCAAGGACTTCGAAGAGCTCGCTGGCTTCCTGACGAAAGACCTCGGTCGGGTCCATTGCGCTCATGCGCGCACCAGCTTGCCGACCACGGCGAGCAACTGCTCAGGCTTGAAGGGTTTGGTGATCCAGCCGGTGGCGCCGGCGCTCTTGGCTTCCTGCTTCACCGTGTCATTGGATTCGGTCGTCAGGAACACGATGGGCATGCCGACCGCGCTCGGCAGCTTGCGCAGCGCCCGGATCAACTCCAGCCCGTTCATGACGGGCATATTGAGGTCGGTGATCACGAGGTCGAGCTTGCCGGCCTGCGCCTTGGCGAGCCCTTGCGCGCCGTCGCCGGCCTCGATCACGCTGTGACCGGCCGGCTCGAGCACAACCTTGATCATCTGCCGAATGCTCGGCGAATCGTCGACGGTCAGAATCGTGGCCATTAGGTGCCATCTTTCTTTTGCGGGAAATGCTGATCAATCATCGCCTCGCTGGCGAAGCCGGCACGACGAAGGGTGTTTCGAAGAGACTGTGAGAAGGAGGTGAGGACCACCGGGCGGCCTTGGGCCTCGCCCGTCTTGGCGGTCGACAGCAGAAGCTGGATCGACGTCACGTCGGCCTTGTCGACGCTCGAACAGTCGATCTCGAGCCGCTCCTGGCGGCCGAACGCCTCGCGGATGAGCTCATAGACGTTGCGAATGGCCGCGATGCTGCAATCGGCGGGCAACCGCAACGACCACTTCGGCTCCGTCGGATTGAGCGCCATCGCTGCCCGCCTTTGCTAGATTCCCGATACTCGTTTGACGTGAATCGAATGAGTAAACCCCTAACGCGAGCATCCGTACAACTACGGGTCACATTCCGCCGGAATTCGCGCAAGTGTATGCAGGCGTACACAGCCTACTGAGATCACATCCGCAATGCGGCGCCCGCGGCGCATTTGCTTCGCGTTAAATTCGCTCGGGTTATGGGCTTGGGTTCCGTGCCTTTGCCAGCGAAGAGAGCCCCCGGCCGCCGATGCTGACCCAAGCGCTCCTGGTTGACGACAGCCGCTCTGTCCTCAACTTCCTGAAACGTCACATCGAGGCTGAAGGTCTGGTCGAGGCCACCACCTTCCTTGATCCCGTGGACGCGCTGACTTGCGCACGGGAGCGCGCCTTCGATCTCGTGCTGGTCGACTACGAGATGCCGCATATGGACGGCATCAGCTTCATCCGCACTTTCCGCAGGCTTCCTGGCTGCGCCGACATTCCGATCGCGATGATCACGTCGCGACAGACCGATGACGTCAAGATGGAAGCGCTGCAGGCCGGTGCAACCGATTTCCTGCCCAAGCAGCCGCAGAGCGTCGAGATGACGGTGCGGCTGCGGAATTTGATTCAACTTGGTGCAGCCGTGCGCAAGCTCAGCGACCGGGCCGCGCATCTGGCGAGCGAAGTCGCAGCAGCAACGCGAAAGCTCGGCGAGCGCGAGGAGGAGATCATCCTGCGGCTCGCGCTTGCGGTCGAATATCGCGACAACGACACCGGCGAGCACACGCTGCGGGTCGCCCGCTACAGCCGCATCATCGCCGAGCAGCTCGGCCTGCCGGCCCGGCTCTGCCGCGACATTTATCTGGCCGCTCCCCTGCACGACGTCGGCAAGGTCGCCATTCCCGACAATATCCTGCTCAAGCCCGGCAAGCTGACCGACCAGGAGATGGCGGTGATCCGGACCCATGCGACGATCGGCGAGAAGATTTTGGCGGACTCAAGCTGCGAGCTGATCCAGCTCGGTGCACAAATTGCCGCAGGCCATCATGAGCGCTGGGACGGCGCGGGCTATCCCGGCGGTCTCAAGGCGGACGAGATTCCAATGGCCGCACGCGTGGTCGCGGTCGCTGACGTCTTCGACGCGCTGACGACACGACGACCCTATAAAGAGCCGATGCCGATCGAGGTGGCGCGCAACTATTTGGTCGAGAACAAGGGCCGGCAGTTCGATCCGGCCTGCGTCGAAGCCTTTTTGTCGCGCTGGGACGAGGTCCTCGATATCGCCGCCGGGGGGCAGGCGACCCCATTCCTCAAAGCCGAGGCTCCTCTCGCTCCAATCACAGAGTGTCCGGCCGAAGGCCGTTCGCCCGAATTTGCCGCGGTCACCTGATAGATATCGTCGTCCGGCCAACGGCTTGACACCCCTTTGTCGCCGATGGCGGGTTTGAACCACTTCCTGCTAGAGTGCACCAACAATCAAAGCGTGATTCTGGTCACACTTGCCTGGGCGCTCCGGTGCTAAAAGTCGCACCGGGAGGGGACCAGCAAATTATCGGTCGAATTGAATGAGCACACCCATGAGAAGCCTGATCGGCGCCGTTGTCGGCGCGTTCTGTTTTGCGGCCCCCGCCTTGGCGGAGACGCCGGCCGCCATCGTCGAGGATGTGCAAGGCAAGGTCGACGGCGTCGAATTCATGGACTATGTCGCACCCGGCAAGATCATCAAGCTCGGGCCCAAAGCGAGCATTACGCTCAGCTACCTCAAATCCTGCCTGCGCGAGACGATCAGCGAGGGCGTCGTGTTGGTCGGCGCCGAGCAAAGCACCGTGCAACTCGGCGACGTGCAGCGCGCCAAGGTGCCCTGTGATACCAAGGCAGCGCAGCTCTCCGAGCGCGAGGCGAATCAGAGTGCCGCGACCACGTTCCGGACCATGCGGTCCGATGCCAAGGGCACTCCGTCCAAGCTGCCGACGATCTACGGCGTCGCGCCGCTGGTCGAGGCCAAGAGCGGGAGCACGCTGGTGATCGAGCGCACCGACGGCAAGGAACCCACGATCAGCATACCGCTCAAGAACGACATCATGATCCGCGGCAAGTTCTATGATTTCGCCAAGGCCGGGAAATCGCTGACCCCCGGCGGGAGCTATCTCGCAAGCCTCGGCGCCAAGCGTTACACCTTCCTGGTCGACGCCAGTGCCACCTCGTCACCGACCCCTATCATCGGCCGCCTGCTGCGGCTCGAATAAGCAGCCTGCGACGGGGCGATGCGGCGGATCGGGGGACGGGACATCGTTGCAGCTATCCTGATTGCGCTCCTTGCGGGCGCAATTTTCATGTCTCCGCCGCTCCAGACCCTGCAAGGCCTCTCGCTCGACATCCTCACGGCACTGCGCGGCAAGCTCATTGGCGACCGCCGCGATCCCGCCAATTCGCCGGTCGTCGTCGTGGCCATCGACGGCGAGACCTACGACACCCCGCCCTTCAAGGGATCGCCGACGCAGACCTGGACGCGCGAGATCGGCCGGGTGCTCGGCAGTATCACCGAGGGCGGCGCCAAGGTGATCGGCTTCGACGTCATCTTTCCGAGCTCGATCGAGCAGTCGGAGATTCCCTTCGGCGACACGTCGGTCGGCAGCCGCATGAAGGGCTTCGACCGGGATTACCTGATCGCGCTGCGGCAGATCTCCGACAGCGGCAAGCTGGTGCTCGGCGATATCCTGAGCAACGACCATCCGGAGGTCCCCTATCGCGCACAGCAAGTCGCGGTGCGCAACAGCATCCGCGCGCTCAACGTGCATACCGACGCCGATGACGTGATCCGGCGGATGCCGCTGAGCTTCTCAATCGAGGGCAAACCGGTGCCCGCAATGGGGGTCGAGCTCGCGGCGCGTGCGCTTGGCGCAAAGCCCGGGATCGCGCCGTCTGGCTCGACCGAATTGTCCGGCTATGCAATCCCGAGCGCGTTTCCGAATACCATGACGCTCAACTTTCGAGGGCTGGGCCGTGATGTCCCGACCTTCTCCTTCGCCGATCTGCGCGCCTGCGTCGAAAAGGGCGACCGCGATTTCTTCCGCCGCGCCTTCGAGGGCAAAGTCGTTCTGCTCGGCACGGTCCTCAATTTCGAGGATCGCAAGCTCACATCGATGCGCCTGTCCGGCGGCTATGACGGTCCGCCGGCGGCGCGATGCGCCCTGCCCGCGCCGGAGCGCGCCATGCAACGCGCC
>NZ_JALBHA010000203.1:0-10037 GCF_023006445.1 Bradyrhizobium sp. SHOUNA76 | reverse complement strand
AGCGCGTCCTCGAGCCCCTTGATGCGCGCGCTGGCCGAGGCAAGCGCCAGATGCGAGCGCTCCGCGCCGCGGGTGATGCTGCGCTGGTCGGCAACCGCGATGAAGAGCTGGAGGTCAACGAGGTCGAAGCGCATGGCAGGTCTCTCCTCAGCCTTCGTCCTGAACGAAGGTACTCTCCGTAACCTCCAGATTGTGCCGGCGCGCGGCTTCGGTCAATGTGCCGACATGATCGACCCGCTTCTCATCGTCATCGCCGCCGTCTTTCTGCTCGCCGGATTCGTCAAGGGCGTGGTCGGGCTCGGCCTGCCGACGGTGTCCATGGGGCTGCTCGCGGTGAGCATGACGCCGAGCCGCGCGATCGCCATCGTGATCGTGCCCGCCATCGTCACAAACATCTGGCAGACCTTCGTCGGCCCGTATTTGCGCGACATCCTGCGGCGGCTGTGGCCGCTGATGATCGGCACCGTGATCGGCTGCTGGCTCAATGCCGACGCGCTGACCGGCCCGCATGCGCGCTACGGCACGATTGTGCTCGGCGCCCTGCTCATCATCTATGCCGTGATCGGTCTGAACAAATTCCAGTTCTGCGTCTCCCCGCAGAACGAGAAATGGGTCGGCGGCGTGGTCGGTGTCGTCACCGGCGTGATCTCAGCTTCGACCGGGGTGCAAGTGATCCCGTCGATGCCGTTCATGCAGGCGATCGGCATGGAGAAGGACGAGCTGGTGCAGGCGCTCGGCGTGTTCTTCACGACGGCGACGCTGGCGCTCGCCTTCAACCTCACCGCCGTCGGCCTGTTGACGCCGGCCAATGCCGTGCCGGGCGCCGTGGGCATGGCCATGGCGTTTGCCGGCATGTTCATCGGCCAGTCGGTACGGGCGCGGATGCCGGCCGAAGCGTTCCGCCGCTGGTTCCTGATCGCGATGATTTTGCTCGGCCTCTATCTCGCCGGCAGCGCGCTCGCGAAGGAGTTTGGTTAAACACAGACCGTAGGGTGGGTTAGCCGAAGGCGTAACCCACCTCTTTGCTTTGCGCGGAAACAAACAATGGTGGATTGCGCTTCGCTAATCCACCCTACGCAGCCCCCGCGCCGCTTCCATCATTCGTTCGAATGACTTACCGCGTCTCCAGCATGGCGACGCGGATGCCGAGATAGATGAAGAGGCCGCCGAGCGCGCGGTTGACCCAGGCGATCGCGCCCTCCGACTTGCGCAGCCGGTGCGCGGCTTTCGCCGCAAACGCCGCCAACACCAGGCACCACATCGTCCCCGTGCAGATGAAGATCAGGCCGAGCGTCAGGAAGGCGAGCGGCTTATGCGGCGCATCGGCTGCGACGAATTGCGGCAGGAAGGCCAGGAAGAACAGCGCGACCTTGGGATTGAGCGCATTGGTGAAGACGCCCTGGAGGAAGACCCGCCGCAGCGAGCTCCGCACCGGCTCGTCGATCGCCGCCGCCAGCGCCGGGCGCGACCACAGCATCTGCAACCCTGTGACGACCAGATAGGCAGCGCCCACCAGCTTCAGGATCGAGAAGGCAGTCGACGAGGCCATCAGCAGGGCCGAAAGGCCGATTGCCGCAGCCGCGACATGAACAAAACAGCCGCAACTGATGCCGAGGGCGGCAGCGGCACCGCCCCGCCAGCCCATCTGCATGCTGCGGCCGATGACGTAGACGGAATCGGGCCCCGGCGTGATGTTGAGCAGCACCCCCGACAGGATGAAGAGCCAGATTTCGTGAATGCCCAGCATGCGAGGTACCCCTGCCGCCGTCCGCGGCGGTCGCAAACCCGCTTAGTCGGTTCATCCCTCCCCGTCCACCGCCGGGATTGCTTGGGATTTACCTCGAATTTGCAATGCGGATCATGCTTCCGCTCGGCCTCATCTGCTTTATAAAGGCAGGGTTCTTGAAATGCGGGATTCGAGGCGACTGCCACGCCGTGGCCGGTCCGCCCTCCCTTGGAGCTCCGAGGATATGGAAAGACGTCTGGCCGCCATCGTCTGCGCCGATGTCGCCGGCTATTCGCGCATGATGGGCAGCGACGAAGCCGGCACCCATGCCGCCTTCAAGGCCCATCGCAGCGCGATCCACCCCATTATCCTCAATCACGGCGGTCGCGTCGTCAAAAACACCGGCGACGGCTTCCTGCTGGAGTTCCCCTCAATCGTCGGCGCCACCGAGGCCGCGATCGCGATGCAGACGCTGATGGCGGAGCGTAACCACCATCTGCCGGCCGACCGCGCCATGCAGTTCCGGCTCGGCATCCACATGGGCGACGTCATCGCCGACGAGGACGAAGTATTCGGTGACGATGTCAACATTGCCGTCCGCCTGGAATCGGTGGCGAGCCCCGGCGGCTTCGCGATCTCGGCCAAGGCCTATCGCGAGGCGAGCAAGCATCTCACCGCGCTGCTGACCGATGCCGGCAACCATCGCTTCAAGAACATCAAGGATGCGGTCGGGGTCTGGACCTGGACGCCTGAGGGCGCACCGGCGCTCGCACCCGAGCTGAGGGAGGCATCCGCCCTCTCGCAACAGTACCGCACCGCGATCGTCGGCGTGCTGCCCTTCGCCAATCTCAGCGATGCCCAGGACGAATATTTCTCCGACGGCCTCACCGAGGATCTGATCCACGCGCTGTCGTTGCAATCTTTCTATCGCGTGCTGAGCCGCAACTCGACCTTCGCCTTCAAGGGCAAGAACACCAGCACGCGCCTGATCGCGCGCGAGATCGACGCCACCTATCTGATCCAGGGCTCGGTGCGGCGCGCCGGCGCCAAGATCCGCGTCACCGCCGAGCTGATCGCGCCGGAGACCGGCGAGCAGCTCTGGACCGGCCGCTACGATCGCGACATCGGCGACCTCTTCGCGATGCAGGACGAGATCACCACCAACCTGTCCGCCGCCATCGCCACCGAGATCGTCCGGGCCGAGGCCTCGGCGCCGGCGCGCCTGAGCACCGACGTGAGCGCCTGGGACCGCTTCCTCAAGGGCCTGTCGCATTACTACCGGCAGACCAAGGAAGACCTGGCCGCCGCCGTCGACCTGTTCCGGGAGGCCATCCGGCTCGATCCCAAACTGTCGATCGCGCACGCCTATCTCGCCACGATCCAGATCCAGAGCATCCAGTTCGGCTGGGTCAAGGGCACGCGGGAGATGTGGGCCGAAGCGATGAACCTCGCCGAAACCAGCGTCCGGCTCGACCCGCGCTCCTCCTTCGCGTTTTCGATCCTGTCCTGGGCTCACGGCATGGAGGGGCACTACGAGGCCGCGATGGACGCCGCCAAGCGTGCGGTCGCGCTCAACCCCTACGACAACGGCGCGCGCGGCGTGCTGGGCATCTGCCATTTCGTCATCGGCGAGCACCGCGAGGCGATCGAGCTGTTTTCGATGGCGGTGCAGCGCGACAACAGCGACCCACGCTACCAATGGGCGGCGCTGAACGCCTTCAGTCACTACCTGTTACGCCAATATGACGCGACCCTGTCATGGGCCCGCGAACAGCTCTACATCAACCCGAACCACATGCAGGCGCTGGCGATCCGTGCCGCGGCATTGGCTCAGATGGGACGGAGTGGCGAGGCGAGCGAGGCCGTCGGCGTGCTGATGGGAAACTATCCAACCCTGAATGTCGACAGGCACTTGCGCAACTTCCACTGGAAGCGGCCTGAGGACCTCGCCCATTACCGCGAGGGGCTGCTGAAGGCCGGCGTGCCGCTCGGCAAGCTGACCCTGGTGCAGAGCGACGTCAAACGCGCCGCCGAGTCCTGAACAGCGGCATGGGCGCTCTTGGCAGTCAGGGCTTGGCAGTCAGGGCTCTTGGCATCCCCTGACCGGTCCCCTGGCAAATCCGCACCGGCTTTTGTTGACACGACAGTGAATTCGGCCACACTTCGCTACACGCTGAAGTAGTATCACCTGCTGTCGGTTTGTTAGGACTTTCCGCGCTCTAACAGCGCGCCTGCGCATTTCGATTCGCTGTTTTCAGGATTTGGGCCATGCATCATCCCACTTCGAAGCCGCCCTTCGATCCCTCGATCCCGGTCTCGCCGAACAATCCCTGTCCGTTCCTGCGCGGCCTCGTCGGTGAAGGTTTCGTCGAGGGCGGGACCGTCCCGCTCAACACGCTCTCGCAGACCATCGCGAATGCGACCGGCGAGACGGGGCTGAAGAAGATCTCGGCCCGCATCCAGGTCCGCGGCGTTGCGCTCATCGCCAACGGTATCGGTCACATTCTGAAGAGCATCTGGTCGGGCGCGCAGCTCGACGCGCTGCGCGGTGGTCCGCTCGACAAGCGCGGCGCCGGCTCGCGCATCCTCAGCGTCGACGGCAAGGTCAACGAGGACGAGATCGCGCGGCTCGCGAGCTTCGGCCGGACCTACACCGACCCGAACACCGGCAGCAGCGAGCCCGGCCTCAACGCCGCGGAAATCAAGACCTTCATGCGCGACAACCTCAAGCGCGCCGGCAGCGCCGCACGCTGGTACTACCCGCTGCTGATGAAGTTCGAATGGCCCATCCTCTTGAAGATCATCGGCAAGGGCAAGAATGACGGGGAGCGTTATCTCAGCGTGGCCGACGTGCGCACGCTGTTCAACGAGCGCAGATTCCCCGACCGTATCAACCAGCGGATATTGTCGCAGCCGCTGCTGTCGGCCTGCCAGCTCCGCTTTCGCTGGGCGGTCGCGCTGACGGCGTTCGTCATCGGCCTTGGCCTCGTCGCACTGGTGGCCGTCGCCGAATTCCCCAACCAGGTCCGCGCCATGCTGCCGCAGAAGGGGATCCTCGTGAATCTTCTGCCGCCGCCCTTGCCTGCGGTCCCGGAGACGAAGGCCGCCTTCTGGCTCGAGCAGAACTGGTCGCTGAAGGACCGGCACTGGTTCCATCATGCCAGCCAGGGCACCGCGACCTTCCCGGTGCCCTACGAATGGTTCATGGCGTTGGAGCAGCCGCGGCTTCATCTGTTCTCAAAGCCGGGCATGATGAAGGACAGCACCTATCTCGAAGGCTTCGGCTTCATCCCGAGCCCGCAGTCGATCCAGACCGACATGACGACACTGCGCCGCTTCGGTTACGCCAATGTCTATGAGACGACGCAGGTGCCGGACTGGTCGACCAGGTGGACGCCGGCGGAGAACGTCGACGGCCTGCCGGTCGGCTTCGCGCGGATGTCCGGCGTCGTCGATCCCGCGACCGGCCGTCGCGAGGAGGACAAGATCGGGCTGACCTGCTCGGCCTGCCACACCGGCCAGATCCATTACCAGGGCGTGGACGTCCGCTTCGACGGCGGCCCAGCCATGACCGACCTGAAGAAGCTGGAACTCTCCACCGGCCTTTCGATCGCCTACACCCTGTACGTCCCGTTCCGCTTCCAACGCTTTGCCGATCGCGTGCTCGGCCCCGACGCCAGCAAGACGGACCGCGCCGCGCTCAAGCAGAAGCTCAGCGCGATCGGCACGTTCCTGATCGACTGGGCGAAAACCCAGCAACAGACGATTGAAGGCAAGAAGACCTGGAACGGCAGGCAGCAGCAGGACACAGAGGAAGGTTTCGGCCGCCTCGACGCGCTCAACCGTATCGGCAACCAGGTCTTCTCGCAGGATCTCGCGCTGAGCGGGGTCAAGGGATTCGAGAAGAACCTGCACGCCCAGGACGCACCGGTCAGCTACCCCCCGATCTGGACCGTGCCCTGGTTCAAGTTCGCCCAATACGACGCCTCGATTGAGCAGCCGTTGATCCGCAATGCCGGCGAAGCGCTCGGCGTGACCGCGCTGCTCAATCTGTCCGACGCCTATCCGGAGGAAAGGCTGTGGCGGTCCTCCGTCCACATCAGGACACTCGGCTGGATCGAGGACATGCTGAGAGGTCCCGATCCGTTCAAGCCGGCCGATCCTTCCACCGGTCCGAAGTTCGGCGGCCTGCTCGCGCCGAAATGGCCTTCGCAGATTCTCGGCGATGCATGGCGGCTGAAGCCGGATCGCGTCGAGCGCGGCCGCGCCATCTACGCCGAGATGTGCTCCGGATGCCACCTGCCGGCCGTCGACACTCCCGCCTTCTGGTCATCGAAGCATTGGGAGCCGAACGGCGACAGCAAGGTCCTGAACGCGGTGACGATCCCCCTCGACGAGATCAAGACGGACCCCGAACAGTCGCTCGTTCTCAGCAAGAGGATCGTCGATGTGCCCGGCTTCCTGAAGGTGAATACGGCCGACCTCCAGACATGGTGGCAATGCGAGGTCCCGACCGCGAGCACCTCGCCCAACGAGATGGTCTATGCGCTCGGCCTGATGACGGTGGTCGATCTCGTCGCCCGCAAATGGATGGACGACGAGAAGGTCACGGACGCCGAACGAGCGAAACTGTGGAATCTGGCGCGCAAGAACTGTCTCAATCCGGCGCCTGATCCGCGTTATCGCGCGCGGCCGCTGAACGGCATATGGGCCACGGCGCCTTATCTGCACAACGGTTCGGTGCCCTCGTTGTATTGGCTGCTGAAGCCGGCGAGCGAGCGCCCGCAAAAATTCTGCATGGGCCGCCGCGACTATGACCCTGACACCGTGGGCTTTGCGGTGACCGCGGACGAGAAATGCAAGACGGGCGAAACGCAGTTCTCGGCGGGGTCAGAGAAGGATCCGATCCAGGGCAACAGCGTGCTCGGCCATTCCTTCGAGCGCAAGGACGGCGAGCCGAAACGCCCCGGCGTGATCGGCCGCGTGTTCAAGGACGACGCCGAGCGCTACGATTTGATCGAATATCTAAAGACGCTGTAGCGGACCCGTACTTCGTCATTGCGAGCGAAGCGAAGCAATCCAGACTGTCTCCGCGGAAGCAGCCTGGATTGCTTCGTCGCAAGGGCTCCTCGCAATGACGGAGAACGAGGACTCCCTCGTCGTCACTGCCCTCTCACTTGAACAGCGGCGTACCCGGCACGAAGGCGTCGAAGGCGGCCCAGAACTGGGAGCGGTAGCGATCCTGTTCCTGGAGGATCTCGTGCTTGGCGCCGGCGATCACGAGATGGGAGCCGGCGCGCAAGTGATAGGCGAATTCCTCGATCGCCGCGGTGGAGACCACGGCGTCGTTGGAGGCCGCCAGCATCAGGATCGGTTGGCGGATCTGCGAGGGGTAGTTCACGCCCTTGAACGTGTTCATCGCGCGGAACGCGGTATCGGCCCAGGCCACGGTCGGTGACGCCAGCCCGAGCGTCGGGTCCTCCTCCAGGATCGCGGCATTGCGTGCATAGCGCACCGGATCGCTGGTCACGGGATTGTTGATGAAGGGATCGAGACCGGTGAGGCGATCGCTGCCGCCGGGGACGTAACGGCCGCCCTGCCCGAGCAGCCGCATCGTCTTGAGCAGCGCACGCACCGGAAACGAGGTGGTGCGGCCGGGCAGGTCGATCATCGGCGCCGACAGCACCATGCGGTCGAACCAGCGCTTGCCCGCATGCGCCACCCGCAGCATCACCGTGCCGCCCATGGAGTGGGCCAGCGCGAAGAACGGCGGCGGGCAATCCGGCAGCACCACCTGCTGCACGAAGGCCTCGACGTCGACCTCGAAATCGGAGAAATCGCGCACATATCCCTTGCGCGGATCGCGCAGGCGGCGCGAGGAATGGCCCTGTCCGCGCCAGTCGATCATCGCCACCGCAAAGCCGCGGTCACGCAGATCGCGCACGGTCTCGAAATATTTCTCGATCTGCTCGCTGCGTCCGGTGAAGACGCAGACGGTGCCCTTGCGGCCCGCCGGCGGCGCCCAGCGCGCAAAGCGCAGCTCGGCGCCATCGGGCGTCTTGATGGTGCCGCTGACGACGTTTTCGGGGACGGGATTGGACGGGATCGAGACCAGCGTCATGATTGGAGGTGCTTGGGCGCGAAGTGCTGCAAATCAAGGGGCCAAAGCGCCGAAAAGGCGCAAATGCCGCCCTCTTGAACGCCGTCTCGTTCCACCCATATCATCTTCGTGCAGGCCGCTACCAGTGTTTCGGAACCGGAACATGAGGCTGCACACAGACTAAAGCCCGGCCCGATTGGCGGGCGGGTTACCAAACAGTCGCTCAATGGAGGACTTGACCATGCGTAGCTACGATCTCACCCCGTTCTATCGTTCCACCGTCGGCTTCGACCGCCTCTTCAGCCTGCTCGACCAGGCCGGTTCGGACGGCAGCCCCGGTTATCCCCCCTACAACATCGAGCGTACCGGCGAGAACGCCTACCGCATCACCGTTGCGGTCTCGGGCTTCGCCAGGGATGAGCTCTCCATCGTCGCGAAGGAAAATACGCTGACGATCAAGGGCGAGAAGGTCGCCAACGAGAACTCGAAGTCCGAAGTGCTCTACCGCGGCATCGCCGCGCGTGCTTTCGAGCGCGCCTTCCAGCTCGCCGACTTCGTGCAAGTGAAGGACGCCTCGCTCGAGAATGGCCTGCTTCATGTCGATCTCGTCCGCGAGATTCCCGAGGCGAAGAAACCGCGCCAGATCGCGATCAACACCGGCGCACCGAAGGCGCAGGTGATCGAGAACTCGGCCGCCCAAGCCGCCTAAGCAGCACGCGACTTCCAGGTTGAGAAAACGCCCCGGTGCCCCGGGGCGTTTTTTTGCTTGTTCCGTCGTTGCCTCGCTAAACGTTCGCGAGCAGCCGGCTGGTTTTCGGTTGAACTGGAAATACAGGGTCGAGTCTGTCGTTCTACGTTACCGCCCACACTCCGTAACCTTGCTTACGCGTCTCGTGTGCGCCCGATCAGGACGTTTGTCACGGATGAGTGACCAAGCGTAACGCCGCCACCCCGGGCACCGTCCTTTGGACATCGAACACAAAATGAGACGGAGAACGATCATGACACTTTGGCGCAGCCTTTTCGTCGCCGCGAGCCTGCTGGTGGCCCCCCTCAGCCTCGCTCACGCACAGACGCCGCAGACCGTGAAGGCGACCAACGTCGTGCTGGTGCACGGCGCCTGGGCCGACGGCTCGAGCTGGTCGGAGGTGATCCCGATCCTCCAGGCCGCGGGCCTGCATGTGACGGCCGTGCAGAATCCGCTGTCGTCGCTTGCCGACTCTGTCGAGGCAACCAAGCGCGCGCTGGCCGAGCAGGATGGTCCCACGGTGCTGGTCGCCCATTCCTGGGGCGGCACCGTGATCAGCCAGGTCGGCACCGACCCGAAGGTCACCGGCCTTGTCTATATCGCCGCCCGCGCGCCCGATGCGAACGAGGATTTCGTCGCACTGTCCAAGCAGTTTCCCGCAGGCCCGGCCCGCGCCGGCATCGTCGAGCGCGACGGCACCACCAAGCTCTCGGAGGACGCCTTCCTGAAGTACTTTGCCAATGGCGTGAAGCCGGAGCGGGCGAAGGAGCTCTACGCAGTGCAATGGCCGACGGCGGCCTCGATCTTCGCCGGCCGCACCACGGAGGCGGCGTGGCACGCCAAGCCGAGCTGGTACGCGGTGTCGAAGAACGACTACACCATCAATCCCGATCTCGAACGCTTCCTCGCCAAACGCATGAACGCCACCGCCATCGAGCTCGATGCCGGCCACCTCTCGCTGGTGTCGCATCCGAAGGAGGTGGCGAATTTGATCCTGGAAGCGGCGGGGTATCCGCGGAGCTGAGCGGCGATCGCTTTCATGCAAAAGGCGCCCGAGATTTTCGGGCGCTTTTTGTTGTGCTCACTCTCACCCCGAGGTCGTCCCTGCGTTCGCAGGAATCCATACCGCGTGATCTATCGGTGGAATGAGTGCGCGTACAGGACTCCGAATCTTCGCCAAACTGCACCCTGGAGTTATGGGTCCCTGCGTTCGCATGCGTTCGCAGCGACGACAGCGTCAGTGTGGCTGGCGCCGTCACGCCAAACCCGCCTCGCTAATCCAGCCCCTGCGCCGCCGGCATCTCCTGCGTCGGCAGAATCGTTGGAGCCGGCTTGGCTTGGCCGACGGTCGGTCCGGCGGCCTGAGGTGCCGCCTCCACCGGCTTCGCCTGCGCGGCAGCGGTCTGCTGCGCTGCTTGAGCCTGCGGTGCTTGGGCCTGCTGCGTCGCAGGCTCGGCCGGCTT
>NZ_JALBHA010000202.1:0-10126 GCF_023006445.1 Bradyrhizobium sp. SHOUNA76 | reverse complement strand
CGTGTTCCGGCGCGATCGCGCCCTCCTTGGCCTCGACATCGCCGACGAAGCGAAAACCCTTGCGGGCGATGGTGCGGATCAGCGCCTGGCTCGCGCCACTGTCCCCGACCGCCTTGCGCGCGGCGTTGATCCGGCTGGTTAGGGTGGATTCCGAGACGCTGCGCCCGTGCCAGATCTTGTCGATCAACTCGTCCTTGCTGACCACCCGGTCGCGGTTCTGCATGAGGTGGACAACGAGATCGAAAACCTGCGGCTCCACGGCAACGGGAACCTGCTCGCGGCTCAGCTCGCGCAAGTCGGTATCGAGGAGGTGGTCCCTGAACAGAAACTGCACGTCAAAAACTCAGGCTTCGTTACGAAATCGGACAGGCAAAATGACAAAAATGAAATTTGGGTCGAAAACTGTGAGTCTGCCGAAGGGGATGCTTGGTTCATCGCTACCGAAAGATGGCTGTCATGCCGTTCTCGGAGGGGAATATAATCGCGGACAGAATGTCGCGGCGGGCCGATTGCCAATGGGATCATGATCGCCCATCCAACACCGTCATCCTGAGGCGCCGGAGCCTTGCGGCGCAATTGCGCCACTGGGCGGAGGCCTCGAAGGATGGACGGTCCGGCTGCAGCGCGGCCGCTCGTCCTTCGAGGCCCCCATATCTCGCACCTCGGGACGACCGGGTGAGAGAGTGACATGTCGTCATAATGCCGTCGCGCGGCAGATGTGGCGAGCGGTGAATGTCCTTTGCCGAACTGCGCCGACTGCGTAAGCTATCGCCCACACAAACATCAACCACGAAGAAACTCCCATGCCCGCCTTTTCCGCGTCCACCACCGTGCTCGATTCCATGCTGTTTCGCGATGCCTTCGGCACGCCTGAGATGCGCGAGGTGTTCTCCGACGTCGCGCTGGTGGCGCGCTATGCCGAGGTCGAGGTGGCGCTGGCAAAGGCGGAGGCGAAGTGTGGCGTGATCCCGCAGCAGGCGGCCGAGGCGATCGCGGCGCGGACCGACGTCGCCGCGCTCGATTTCGAACTGTTGCGGCAGGAGACCGACATCGTCGGCTATCCGATCCTCCCTCTGGTCCACCAGATGGTGAAGCAATGCGGCGAGGCCGGCCGCTACGTGCATTGGGGCGCGACCACGCAGGACATCATGGACACCGCCGTGGTGCTGCAGCTCCGCGCTGCGCTGGAGATCGTTGCGCGCGACATCGACGAGCTTCGCGGCATCCTGGCGAACCTCTCGAAACGCCATCGCGACACGCCGATGGCAGGCCGCACCCATCTCCAGCAGGCGCTGCCGGTGACCTTCGGCTACAAGACCGCGATCTGGCTCGCAATGTTCGATCGTCATGCCGAGCGGCTGGCGCAGTTGAAGCCGCGCGTCCTGGTCGGACAGTTCGCCGGCGCCGCGGGCACGCTGGCCTCGCTCGGCGACAAGGGGTTCGAGGTGCAGGAGGCACTCTGCTCGGAGCTGAAGCTCGGCGTTCCCGCCTCGACCTGGCACGTCGCGCGCGACGGCTTTGCCGAGGCCGTCAACTTCCTCGCGCTCGTCACCGGCTCGCTCGGCAAGATCGCGCTCGACATCATGATCATGGCCTCGACCGAGTTCGCCGAGGTCTACGAACCTTTCGTCAAGGGACGCGGCGCCTCCTCGACCATGCCGCAGAAGCGCAACCCGATCTCGTCGGAGCTGATGCTGGCGGCCTCGAAGGCGGTGCGCCAGCACGCCGGCCTGATGCTTGATGCCATGGTGCAGGATTTCGAGCGCGCCACGGGTCCCTGGCACGCCGAATGGATGGCGATCCCCGAAAGCTTCGTGTTGACCGCCGGCGCGCTGCACCAGGCGAAGTTTGCACTCGCAGGTCTCATCGTGGACGAGGCGAAGATGAACGACAATCTCGCCATCAGCCGCGGCCTGATCGTGGCCGAAGCGGTCATGATGGGGCTCGCGCCGCAACTCGGCCGGCAAGAGGCCCATGACGTGGTCTATGACGCCTGCCGTCAGGCTAGCGACAAGGGAATGAGCCTGGCCGATGCGCTGTCCGCGGACCCGCGGATAGCGAGCCGCATCGACCGCGCCACAATCGAGGCGCTCACCTCACCAAAAAATTACCTCGGGCTCGCGCCTGCCATGGTTGACCGGGTGCTGAATTCGGCAACGCGTTGAAAACCAATATCCGTGAAACTGCGTATCTTCTCGGTGTCGCAAGGTGCTCGCGCACTTGCGCCTCACGATGCTAGACTTAGATTGAACGAGAGACTTTCGGCAGAGGGACCCGCATGACTGATCACCGCAATTCCGCACCTCCCATCGATCCCGCGAAACTCGACCGGCTGGCCGAGGTGGCGGTGAAGGTGGGCCTGGGCTTGCGGCCGGGGCAGGATCTTCTTTTGACCGCGCCCGCGATCGCTCTGCCGCTGGTTCGACGGATTGCCGTGCATGCTTACAAGGCCGGTGCCGGCATCGTGACGCCGATCCTGTCGGACGAGGAAATGACACTGGCGCGCTACCGCCACGGCCACGACAGCAGTTTCGATCGTGCCGCCAGCTGGCTCTACGAGGGCATGGCCAAGGCGTTCTCGGACAATACTGCGCGGCTCGCCATCGTCGGCGACAATCCGATGCTGCTGTCGGACGAGGATCCTTCCAAGGTGGCGCGCGCCAGCAAGGCCAATTCGATGGCCTATCAGCCTGCGCTGGAAAAGATCGTCAATTTCGACACCAACTGGAACATCATCGCCTATCCAAGCCCGTCCTGGGCCAGGCAGGTATTCCCTGATGATGCCGAGGACGTCGCGATCGGCAAGCTCGCCGATGCGATCTTCGCGGCGTCCCGCGTCGACCGCGAGGACGCGATGGACAATTGGGCGAGCCACAATGCGGTGCTGCGCGAGCGCACCAATTGGCTGAACGGCCAGCGCTTCCGCGCTCTGCAGTATTCGGGGCCGGGCACCGACCTCACCATCGGCCTTGCCGACGGCCACGAATGGGAGGGCGGCGCCTCGCTCTCCAAGAACGGCATCAGCTGCAACGCCAACATTCCGACCGAAGAGGTGTTCACAACGCCGCATTGCCGCCGGGTCTACGGCCATGTCGTGAGCTCGAAGCCGCTGTCCTACCAGGGCACGCTGATCGACAACATCGCCGTGCGCTTCGAGGACGGCAAGATCGTGGACGCAAAGGCCTCGCGCGGCGTGGAGGTCCTGAACAAGGTGCTCGACACCGATGAGGGCGCCCGCCGCCTCGGCGAAGTGGCGTTGGTGCCGCATTCATCGCCGATCTCGCAGAGCGGGCTGTTGTTCTACAACACACTGTTCGACGAGAATGCAGCGTCTCATATCGCGCTTGGCCAGTGTTATTCGAAATGCTTCGTCAACGGCGCGCAGCTCACCCCGCAGCAGATCGCGGCGCAAGGCGGCAACCAGAGCCTGATCCATATCGACTGGATGATCGGCTCGGCCGAGACCGATATCGACGGCATTTTGCCGGACGGCAGTAAGGTGCCGGTGTTCCGCAAGGGCGAGTGGGCGAAGTAAGGCGCCGCTCGTCATGCCCGGGCTTGTCCCGGGCATCCACGTTCTTTGTGCCCGCTAAACGTGGATGGCCGGGACAAGCCCGGCCACGACGATGTGGGAGCTTCAGCGCTCAAACTGGCATTATACGCGTTCACGCCGCCGCGTTGCGCAGCATCGGATTGTTGTCGATGCTGAAACGGTTGAACAGGGTCGTGAACGGGCTGCCATCGGTGGCCCGCACGATGGCGTCGGAAGCTGCGATTGCTTCGTAGAGCGCGCCGACGGGATCGTCTGCCTCACCAAGCTCGAGGCTCCTGCGGATCTCGTCGCGCGCCTCGTTGATCTCGTCCTCGTCGTCGAGCGTCGCCTCCATCGCCTCCGCCGCGCGCCGCATCTCATGGAGGTCGCCGCCGCCGGAAAATTTGAGGATGTCGAGCCAATAGGGGCGGGCGACGACGAGCTGGACGAACGCCTCGAACGTGCCAGCGATAATTCCCGCACGGCCCTCCGATGAGACGTAGAGCATATTCTGCGACGGCAGCAGCACGAACGCGCCGCCTGAGCCGTCACTGCCGATCTGTCGGGGATTTTCGATGCCGTCGATGGTGAACCAGGGCTCCTCGTCCGACACGAAGGAGACATCGAGGCTGATGAGCCGGGCGACGACGGTGCGATCGGCTGTCACAACCTCGGGCGTGAGGGGCATCGGCGTGGCTCCGTTTTGGTGCTTCCGCGCACTTTGTCGCACCCCGGAAAGGATCGGTTCATGTGCGCGAATTTGCAGGGAAATCGCCGCGTTAACCGCTTTGCCTCCGCAACTCCAGGCTGATTTTCGCGGCCTCCGTAAGAAAGAATTAAAAACCGATGACTAGCGTCCCCGACATCATTCTAGACAATCCGGGCCGAGACCCGGCCATATTTAATATATCGCCTGGGGAAGAAGATGTCGCGCACATTGATTGAAATCGGTAGTTGCAATGTCGACCTCGAGCTGCGGCCGATCGAGCCGTCCTGGATCATCGAGGGCAATCCCGTGTCGCGCTCGCGCGTGCTGTCCACCAGCGCCGACGGCACCGCTCAGACCATCATCTGGCATTGCACCGAAGGCCGCTTCAACTGGTACTACGATATCGACGAGACGATCATGATCATGGAAGGATCGATCGTGCTCGAAAGCGACGGCATGCCGCCGAAGCGCTACGGGCCTGGCGATGTCATTTTCTTTCGCGACGGCGCGCATGCCAAATGGCATGTCGAGGGCCACGTCAAGAAGATCGCCTTCTGCCGCAAGACCAATCCCGTGATGATCGGCTTCCTGATCCGCGTGGTCAACAAGCTGAAGAAGATCTTCACCTCCAGCGGCGAGCGCCGTCCGGCCTCGCTGATGGGTGCCGGCTAGTCTCTAATTCAAGGACGCTTCCCAGCGGCCACGACGAAGAGGGGTCGGGATCACATCCCGGCCCCTCTTCTTGTCATGATGGCAGCTCGAGCCGATAGACGTCGATTGCGGTCTGCGAGAACAGCGCCGTCTTCTCGGCCTCGCTCAGAGACGAGGCGATGCGCTTGAAGGCGTTGAAGATCACCTGATAGCTGCACTGGCCCTTGTCCGGTGGGAAGTTACTCTCGAACATCGCGCGTCTGGGGCCGAACGCCTCGATGCAGGTTTCGATATAGGGCCGCCAGGCCGCGGCAAGCTCCTCGGATGACGGCGGCCTGTCGCGCAGATGGAAGTCGTAGCCGAGCAGGCACATTGCGAGTCCGCCGAGCTTGACCACCACGTTCTCGCATCTTGCGATCTCCCGGATCGAGGTGCGCCATTGCGCAAACACCTCCTCGCGCCGCCCTGCAAAGCGGCCGATTCCGGCCGGGCCGCCGCAATGGTCGAGCACGATTCTGGTGTCGGGGAAGGCGCGCGCAAGCTCGGTGAGCTCATCGATCTGCGGATGGAATAGCCAGGCATCGAAGCTGAGCTTCAATGGTGCAAGGCAGGCAAATCCCTTGCGGAAGGTCGGGTCCTGCAACAATCCTCTCGGCCTGTTCGCATACATGCCGGCGACGGCAGGGTCTTCGTCCCAGGCCGACGAATGCCTGATGCCGCGGAAGCGGCCGTTGCCGGCCGCGATCTCGGCCTCCAGCACCGGCTTGGCCGCGTCGCCCTGCAGCAGATTGGCATGGCTGACGATGCCGGCGCAGATCGCGGCCTTGCCGTAAGCACCGCTCGCGCTCATCGCGGCGACCCCGTTGGCGAACTCGACTTCGCCGACGGGCCGGAATGCCTCGGGCCCATGCGCGCGGTACATCGAGCGGCAATCGACATAGACGGTGGCGAGAATGTTGTGGCCGGAGGCGATTTCATCAGCCATCTCCTCGATCAGATAGCGGTGGGCGCGATTCCAGAGATGGTGATGGGGGTCGACGATCGGCCGCAAGGGATCGATGATCTCCTCCTGATGCAGCGCGAGCCAGTCCTCGCGCGGCTCGACGAACAGCCCGCTCGTATTGGCGGGCACTCCGCTTGCAGCCATCGGCGTTCACTCCCTTCATGCTTCTTGTGCCGGGAGCCTATCATCTCGTCTCGTCACGCAGCAGCGCGCGTTGAGCAACCGTACCCGTCGCCGCGAGCACGGCGATGCCGTCGTCACCGCTCGTGCCGCTTCGCCTTCACATCGACGACCAGCCGCCAATCGGTTGCATCGGCCGGTTTGACCTCGCCGAGCCAATGGAAGGAGGTCCTGGTGATC
Organism: Bradyrhizobium sp. SHOUNA76; assembly: GCF_023006445.1. NCBI lineage: Bacteria > Pseudomonadati > Pseudomonadota > Alphaproteobacteria > Hyphomicrobiales > Nitrobacteraceae > Bradyrhizobium > Bradyrhizobium sp. SHOUNA76. The sequence continues at coordinate 3,871 of NZ_JALBHA010000202.1, read as the reverse complement.
TCCGTAAAGCTCCAGCGCGTCAGCTCGCCGGTTTCGGTCGTGCCTTCCTGCACGATATCCTGTCCACGCGGACGGCCGATCTGCTGGCGGAAGATGCTGCGGCCGGGATCGAACCAGGAAATGCGCCACGCATCGATGGTCGGATCGTAAACGCGCAGCGTCGTGCCGTACCAATTGCCGGCGATTGGGAAGGCCTGAGAGCCAGCCCGGCGGGGAATGATCCAGACGTCCTGGACGGCGCGGCCCTCCAGCACCCAGCCAAAATGGATTTCGCCAGGCGCGCTATGTTTCGCGCCATCGGAGCCATGGGCGGTGATCTCGGCATCCCAGTCGCCGACGAAGCGGCCATAGAGCTGGAGCGCAGATGCATGCTCGGGATTTGGACCATCCGCGTGCAAAAGTCTGCCAAAATCGGTCATGTCGATCTCCTGTTGAGAGGAGATCAGCACGACCGGCCGACCGCCGGCTTGGAGAAAATTGCGCCTCAGACCCCGTCGAGGATGATCACCGTCGGCTTCGAGGGCAGCGCATCCCGCGACATCCGGAACGAGCGTTCGGTGCGATGGTCGATCTCGAAGTCCTGCCCGATCCGGCGCATGAAATCGTCGAGCGGCGTGGCAAAGCGATGCATCGGCAGCACGACGGAGGCGCGCAGCCGCTTGGTAATCTCCGAGATGCCTCCCAGCGTCATGGTGTAGGTCCCATCGATCGGCACCATCACGATATCGAGCCGTCCGATCTGGGCGAAATGGCTGTCGTCGAGCTTGTGATGGAGGTGGCCGAGATGGCCGATGCAGAGGCCCGCGACCTCGAAGATGAAGATCGAATTGCCGTCGCGGATCATGTCGGCGCCGGCGTCGTCGCCGAAATAGCGGCGGATGTCGGTCGTGACATTGCGGACGAAGGTGTCACTGATGCGCTCCGACACGATCGCCGGCTTGCCGTCCTCGCTCCAGCCATGCAGCACGTGGGGAATGCGCCTGTCCGGGAATAAGGTGTAGTGCGTGCTATGGGCCCGGTTCATGGTGGCGACATCGGGCAGCCGGCCGACCTGATAGGCGCCGCTATAGTCGGTGGCGATGCGCAAGCCCGCGGGCGTGTCGACGTAGTAGGTGGAATGGCCGGCGTAGGTGATCTCGACCTCGGCGGGGCCGGCCGCCTGCCGGAACGCGACCGGCATGGCCCGCGGCGCGACATTGGCCATCGCCAGGCATTCGCTGCGGGGCAGCTGCTGGGCGAGGCTAGGTGCGAAGGATACGCTGAACAGCGCCAGAGCCGCTGAAACCAATCGCCACATGCATCCGTCCCCGATGTGTCAGGGGAAAGTCTAGCGTGCAATGCAGTGCGAGGCCAATGGGTTGCGATCAACAGCGCGTCAGTGTCGCACCCTCACTCCCGCCGCGGACGAACTTTCAAGGCGCCGGCAATCCGGCGCGAAGCCAGCCCAACATCGCGCCGCTGGTGTTCTGGATGCTCAACGCCTAGGTGGAGACATCGGTGGCAATGCCGGCCCAGCCCACTTGCAGCGGCACGGGGGTCGCCTCGGGCTCGGGCCGCGACCACATTAAGCATAGACTCAGCCTCGGCTTGTTCCGGTGTCGGGTCTTGCCTACCCATGTCCAATGGACGCGGCTGCAAATATCACCCGATATCATGCGCTCGACAGCTGGCGTGGCATCTGTGCTTGCATGGTTGCGCTGTTCCACTTCGACGTGATCAGCCATCTGTCCTTCCTGCCGCTCACCAGAAATGCCTATCTGTTCGTCGATTTCTTCTTCGTGTTGAGCGGCTTTGTCATCGCGTCGAACTATCGTTCGCGCCTTGCTGAGGGCTTCGGCGCGGGCCGCTTTCTCCTCCTGCGGCTCGGGCGGATCTATCCGCTGCATCTTGTGACGTTGCTGCTGTTCATTCCCATTGACGCTGCGAAGGACGGTGTTGGCCCGAACCTCCTGCAGGCCATCGTCACCAACGTTCTTCTGCTGCAGGGGCTCGGCGTCAATCCGCAGAACTGGCTGAACTTTGCGAGCTGGAGCATCAGCGCCGAATTCGCCGCCTATCTGATCTTCGCCGCGGTCGTCAGCAGGATCGGACCGGCGATCTGGCCCTGGCTGATCCCGATCATTGCCGGGCCGGTCGTGCTCGCCACCATCAGCCCGGATGGGATGAATGCGACTTACGACTACGGTCTCGCACGCTGTCTCTACGGCTTCGCGCTTGGCGTTCTCTCGTTCGATCTACGAGAGCGCTTTCCGGTGTTGCGTGCACGCCTGACGCCGTCCGGTGAGACATTGCTGGAGACGGCGAGCGTCCTGCTCGTCGTCGGCTATGTCTCTGTGGCCGGCAGCAGCGTCACCTTGCAGGTGGCCTCGCCGGCGGTGTTTACGCTGGTCGTCCTGGTGTTCGCACGTGAAGCTGGCGCGGTCAGCCGCCAACTGACGGTGCCGTTCATGCTCGCAATCGGGATGCTGACCTATTCGATCTACATGCTGCATCCGCTCGTCAGGGCCGTAGTGCGGGCGATCCTCATGGTCGTCGAGCGCCTTGGGCATGCGGACCTGTTCGTCAATTACGCGTTGAGCTCGGGCCATGAGCCGACGAAGGTGGTCTCCATGCATGGATCGCTTTGGCTTGGAGATCTCCTGCAAATCGCGATGCTGCTGTTGACGGTCTTGCTGTCGGTCGCCACGTATCGTCTCGTTGAAGAGCCCGGGCGCAACTGGGTCAGGCGCTTGATGGATCGACGGAACGTCGCCGCGGTACGCCGCGCCCAGCCGGCTTTCGACACCTGACGTCCGTAGCTCTAGAGCATGCGCCTCATTCCCGCCTTGGGCTGCACTTCCAGGTAATCGCAACGAGACTCGCGGTGATCAGGCCGCTGACGATACCCGCGATGGGGAGCGCAAGCAGCAGCGCTGCCGTCGCGGCCCAGCCGATCGAGGAGAAGGCTTCGGCGAAGGTCGCGAGCCGCGACGAGGTCTGGCGGCGGCGGAATTGGCTGCGCCGGGCCTGCACCCGGAACCAGAGCTGGATCGCGGTCGCCGAAGCCGCGCTGATGATGATCGCGCCGGCACTGATCGCGGCCTGGTAGAGCGAGGCGAAAGCGAGTGCCGCGACCAGCGGGCAGAAGATGACGGCGATCGCGATCAGCACCACCTCGATCTTGGCGCGGGTGACGCTGGATGGCGTCAGCGGTGCGGTTGCGACGAGGTCGGGGGCGTCCTCGCCCGAGATCGTCAGCCAGGCGAGCCCGCCGGCAAGCTGTCCGGCTGCCATCACGATGACGGGCGTGATCAGCGTCAGCGCCGCGGAGCTGTCGGCAAAATTGCGCCAGAGCAGCAGCGCCGGCGGCACCAGATAGAGCAGCTGCATCAATGTCTGCGAGATCAGCCAGGGATCGCGCCAGAGCAGCGAGAATTCCTTGCGCCGCAGCGCGTGCTGCCGCGACCCGTCGCGGAATGGGCGCTCCTTGGCGCGCTTGCTGCCGGAGGTGCCGTAGGCTGCGGCATCGATCGCCGTGTCGGCAAAGCGGCGCGAGAAGATCGCCATGACGCTTCCAAGCAGCACCAGGGCGGGCGCCAGGAGCAGCAGCAGCGCTTCGCTGTCGCCCATCACCGCCCGCGCCGGCCACCACCAGATGCTGTCGACATCGGGAGCATGAGCGGCCAGGCTACCCGAGGTCAGGATGGTGAAGCGCGACAGCGTGCCGTAGGACACGATCGCGGCGACCTGGAGCGCGATCACGAAGCCGGCGCCGATGATCGCGGCGAGGATCTGGGCAATGAGGCGCGTCCGCGCCGGGCCGATCAGGCGAAACAGCAGGATGGTGACGGCAATCGCGACCGCCGCGGCCGACAGACCCATGGCGACGACG
>NZ_JALBHA010000201.1:0-10178 GCF_023006445.1 Bradyrhizobium sp. SHOUNA76 | reverse complement strand
CAGGCTTCGCGCTCGCCGGCGGCGGCACCAGCTTCTCCGTGGCCAATGGCGGCACCGGCCGTTCCGACCTGTTCCAGGCCGGCGCCTTCGTGCGCCATCATGCAGGTGCGGCCTATGTCACGGGCGCGCTGGCCTATGGCTGGCAGGACATCGCAACCGATCGCAATGTCACGATCGCAGGCCTCGATCATCTCCAGGCACGCTTCAACGCGAATGCGTATTCCGGCCGGCTGGAAGGTGGCTATCGCTTCGTCGCTCCCGTGATCGGCGGCGTCGGCGTCACGCCCTATGCGGCCGCGCAGTTCACCACGTTCGATCTGCCGGCCTATACGGAGCAGGCGATCACCGGCAACAACGCGTTTGCCCTGACTTACGGCGCCAAGAGCGTCACCGACACTCGCAGCGAGCTCGGCCTTCGCACCGACAAATCCTTCGCCATGGCCGACGGCATCGCGACATTGCGCGGCCGTCTCGCCTGGGCCCATGACTTCAATCCCGACCGCGCCATCGGCGCGACCTTCCAGGCGCTCCCCGGTTCGAGCTTCGTCGTCAACGGCGGCGCGCAAGCCGCCGACTCCGCGCTCGTCACCGCATCCGTCGACAAGAAATGGCTGACCGGCTGGGCCGCTGCTGCGACGTTCGAAGGCGAATTCTCGAACGTTACGCACAGCTACGCCGGCAAGGGCGTGGTGCGCTACGCGTGGTGAGACTGCTGCGCCGCCTCTAGGCCACGAGAGCCGAGGACGCGATAGCCTCACGCTTCGTCATTGCGAGCGGACATCCCCGCTCTCGTGCCCCGGACGCAGCGCAGCGCGAAGCGGTGCGCTGCAGAGCCGGGGCCCATCTCTCCACATTGAACGTGTTGCTTTCTGGGTCCCGGCTCTGCGCCGCATCGCCATAGCGCGTCGAAGACGCGCGTAAACGCGCTGGTGGCGGCTGCGTCGCGTCCGGGACACGAAAGTTGAGCACGCTGCAGCCTCACACTCCGTCATTGCGAGCGCAGGTCTCTCGACATCGTCATTGCGAGGAGCTCTTGCGACGAAGCAATCCAGGCTGTCTCCACGGAAAGATTCTGGATTGCTTCGCTGCGCTCGCAATGACGATCCGGAGACATCATCGCCCAAAATGAAAACGGGCACGCCTTCCTGCGAAGGCATACCCGTCAAAACTCTAATCGTGCGACGCGCGTGCGCTCAGTGCACGCTGACGGCCTGCAGCTCGTTGCTCCAGGCGTTCGCGACCGCGGCTTCGCGGCTGTCGGTCAGCATGATCGGCGTGCCGTCGGCGGCGTGGAGCGCGAAGAGCTTGAGACCCGGCGCAATCTTGGGCGCCTCGGGAAACAGGTCCGGCACATCCTCGGAGCGGATCTGCTTCACATAGGCGATATGGCCTTCGCCCAGGGTTGCCAGCGTCTCCGGGGAGACGTTCTTGGCTTCGAATTCGAACGCAACGTGACCTTCACTCATGGTCTCGACTCCTCTGGAACACTAAGCGGTCGAGTCCGCTACTCGTTCCATTATTCGTGCTCATTGATAGCGATTGTCTTAACGATCCTCTCCGGTTCAGGCCGGGCCAGGTCGACCGACAACAACCCGTTCTTCAGATCCGCACCCAGCACCAGCATCCCCTCCGCCAGCACGAAGGTGCGCTGGAAGTGGCGCGCGGCGATGCCGCGATGGATGTATTGCCGGGACTTGTCGTCCTGCTGCCGCCCGCGAATGACGAGCTGGTTTTCCTCAATGGTTACATCGAGTTGGTCGCGCGTGAATCCTGCGACCGCCAGCGTGATTCGTAAGCGCTCGGGCTGGCCGTCCGCGCCGCCGCACCTCTCGATATTGTAGGGAGGATAACCGTCGGCACCTTTGACGACGCGATCGAGCACGCGCTCAATCTCGTCGAAGCCCAGAAGGAACGGACTGGATAACGTGGGAACACGAGACATAGTTTACAAAGTCCTCTCGAAGCGACTTTGGTGCATCAGGGCCCGCAAGTGGCACCCCTTGATCAGCAATATGGGCATGTTCCCATGTGGGTTCAAGCAGGTAGCGGGGGTGTGGATGGGCGTCTCCACCGTGACCAATATCGAGTGAAGTGCTTCCGGATCGTCATGGCCGGGCTTGTCCCGGCCATTCACGACCTTGCTCGTTGCGCCAAGAATGTGGATGCCCGGGCATGACGAGTGCGGACGAATTACCCAACGAAAACAACGCCGCATCTACTGTGCATGGGGTTGTTTTCGCAGTTTTGGTTTGGGAGGCCTCGGAACCCTCAGGCTTCGAGCCGCTTTCGGCCATCGCCACTGAAAAGGTGCAGCTTGTTGCGCACCGCCGCGACCCGGATTTTCGCGCCGATGGCGGGGGCCTCGGTTCCGGGAATGCGGACGATGATCTCGCCGGGCGGCAGCTCGCCGGGCGTGGCGGCGACGCGCTGCTCTTCCTGCTCGCGCGCGCCATAGACGAAGGTCTCTGCGCCGACGCGCTCGATCGCCTCCACCGTCAGCGGCAATGCGACGCCGCCGGCCGGGGTCTGGTCGGTGATGACGAAATCCTCCGGGCGGATGCCGAGGATCCCGGCTTCGCCTGCGCTGCCACCGAGCTGCGATTTGATCTCCTCGGCGCGTGTCGACATCAAATTCATCGGCGGCGCGCCGATGAAGGAGGCGACGAAGGTCGTCGCCGGCTTCTCGTAGATCGCAAGGGGATTGCCGACCTGCTCGACCTGGCCGCCATTCATCACGACGAGAATGTCGGCGAGCGTCATCGCCTCGAGCTGGTCGTGGGTGACGTAGATCGACGTGGTGTTGAGCCGGCGTTGCAATTTGCGGATCTCGACGCGCATTGCGATGCGCAGCTTGGCGTCGAGATTCGAGAGCGGCTCGTCGAACAGGAACACCTTCGGCTGGCGCACGATGGCACGGCCCATGGCGACGCGCTGACGCTGGCCACCCGAGAGCTGGCGCGGCTTGCGCTCCAGCATCGGCGACAATTCGAGCACGCGCGCGGCTTCCTCGACGCGGGTCTTGATTTCGGCTTCTGCCATGCCGCGGTTGCGCAGACCGTAGGCCATGTTGTTGTAGACGCTCATATGCGGATACAGCGCGTAGTTCTGGAACACCATCGCGATGTCGCGATCGGCGGGCTCGACCTGGTTGACGATCCGGCCGCCGATGTCGATCTCGCCGCCGGTGACCGTTTCGAGCCCCGCGACCATGCGCAGCAGCGTGGACTTGCCGCAGCCGGAGGGGCCGACCAGCACGCAGAACTGTCCGTCGCCGACATCGACGTCGACGCCCTTGATGGCCTCGAAGCCGCCGGGATAGGTCTTGCGGACGTTGCGCAGGGTGACGTTAGCCATGGGTTGCACCGGCGAGTAGCGAATAGGGAGTGGCGAATGGGGAACGTGTAATACGCAAGGCAGACGCAGCGACCCCATTCGCCACTCGCCATTCACTATTCGCCATCTTCACTTTTCCGTCTCGACCAGACCGCGCACGAACAATTTCTGCATGACGACGACGACGAAGACCGGCGGCAGCATCGCGAGCACGGCGGTCGCCATCACGATCGGCCATTCGGTCAACGCGTCGGTGGTGGTGATCATCTTGCGGATGCCGATCTGGATGGTCTGCATGTCGTCGCGCGTGGTGATCAGCAGCGGCCAGAGATATTGATTCCAGCCGAGGATGAACAGGATCACGAACAGAGCGGCCATGTTGGTGCGCGACAGCGGCAGCAGCGTATCCCAGAAGAAGCGGAAGGGGCCGGCGCCGTCGATGCGCGAGGCTTCCAGAAGCTCGTCCGGCACGGTCATGAAGAACTGGCGGAACAGCAGCGTCGCCGTGGCCGAGGCGATCAGCGGCAATGACAGGCCGGCATAGCTGTCGAGCATGTGCAGATCGGCGACGATCTTGTAGGTCGGATAGATGCGGACCTCGACCGGCAGCATCAAAGTGATGAAGATGATCCAGAAGATCGGCATCCGGAACGGAAAGCGGAAATACACGATCGCATAGGCCGAGATGATCGAGATCGCAATCTTGCCGACCGCGATCAGCAGCGCCATCACCAGCGAGTTCAGCATCATGTTGCCGACCGGCTCGCGGGTCGAGCCGCTCGTGCCGACGAAGATGGTCTGGTAGTAGGTTTCGAGGAAATGGCCGCCGGGCAGCAGCGACATCTGCCCGTTCGCGATCAGCGCGTTGTCCTGGGTCGAGGCGACGATCGCGATGTAGACGGGGAACGCGACGATCGCGATCCCGATCCAGAGGATGATGTGAGCGACGTAGCGGCGAAAGCCCTCTTCCTCGACCATCAGTAGGTCACCTTGCGTTCGACGAAGCGGAACTGGATTCCGGTCAGCACGATGACCATGATCATCAGGATCACCGATTGCGCCGCGGAGCTGCCGAGATTGCCGCCGAGCAGGCCGTCGGAATAGACCTTGTAGACCAGCGTGACCGTCGATGTGCCGGGCCCGCCGCGGGTCATGGTGTCGATGATGCCGAACGTGTCGAAGAAGGCGTAGACGATGTTGACGACCAGCAGGAAGAAGATGGTCGGCGACAGCAGCGGGAAGGTCACGGTCCAGAACCGGCGCATCGGGCGGGCGCCGTCGATCGCGGCGGCCTCGAGCACGCTTCGCGGGATGCTTTGCAGGCCGGCGAGGAAGAACAGGAAGTTGTAGGAGATCTGCTTCCAGGCGGCGGCGAGGATGATCAGGGCTGCGGCCTGGTCGCCGTCGAGCAGAGGATTCCAGTCGACGCCGAGGGCGCGCAAATATCGCGAGAGCACGCCGAGCGAGGGATGCAGCATGAAGATCCAGAGCACGCCGACGACCGGCGGCGCCACCGCATAGGGCCAGATCAGCAGTGTCCGGTAGAGCGTCGAGCCGCGCAGCGGCTTGTCCGCCATCACGGCAAGCAGCAGCGCAAACGACAGCGACGACACAGCGATGGCGAACGAGAAGAAGAAGGTCCGCACGATCGCCTCGAAATAGGCGCGGTCCTTCAAGAGCTCGATGTAATTGTCGAACCAGACGAAGGTGGTCGAGAGACCGAAGGCATCCTGGAGCAGGAAGGACTGGATCACCGCCTGCAGGGCCGGCCAGTAGAAGAAAATCAGGACGATCGCGAGCTGCGGCGCAACCAGCGCGTAAGGCAACAGCTTCGATTGGAAAATGGCTTGCTTTTGCATGATGCCCCGGAACGGCAGGCCGGAGTCACCGGCCTGCCGCTGATCGTCTCACTTGACGGCGGTCTTTTCGAACTGACGCAGCATCGTGTTGCCGCGCTCGACGGCCGCGTCCAACGCCTGCTTGGCGGTCTTCTTGCCGGCAAGCGCCTGCTCGATCTCTTCCGACCAGACGTCGCGGAGCTGCACCATGTTGCCGAGACGCAGGCCGCGGGAGTTCTCGGTCGGCTCCTTGTTGGTCAGCTCGAGCAGCGGGGTTTCGAGATAGGGCTGGTCCTTGTAGAAGCCCTCGGCCTTGGCCTTCTCATAGGCAGCCTTGGTGATCGGCAGGTAGCCCGAAGCCTTGTGGATATAGACCTGGCGATCGGTGTCCGAGAGGAAGGTCAGGAATTTTGCGACGCCCTTGTATTCCTCGGCCGGCTTGCCGCCCATGACCCAGAGCGAAGCGCCGCCGATGATCGAGTTCTGCGGCGCGCCCTTTGCTTCGGGATAATAGGGCATCGGCACCGCGGTGAAGTTGAACTTGGCCTGCGCCTTGACGTTGCCGAAGAAGGCCGACGAGGTCAGATAGATCGGGCATTCGCCCGAGGTGAAGCGGCCTTCGCCGGTGTTGGTACGGCCGGCATAGTCGTAGACCTTGGTCTTCTGGAGCTCGACCAGGTTCTCGAGATGCTTGACCTGGAGCGGTCCGTTGAACTCCAGCACGGTGTCGAAGCCGTCGAGGCCGTTGGCCTTGCTGGCGAGCGGCACGTTGTGCCAGGCGGAGAGCTGCTCGAGATTGACCCAGGTCACCCAGGAGCCGGAGAAGCCACAGGAGTCATGACCGGCAGCCTTCAGCTTCTTGGCGGCCTCGAACGTTTCGGGCCAGGTCTTCGGGATCTCGACATTGGCCTTCTTCAGCTCGTCGAGGTTGACCCACATGACGGTGGAGGACGAGTTGAAGGGAAACGACAGCATCTCGCCCTTCGACGTCGAGTAGTAGCCGGTGATGGCGGGCAGGTAGATCTTGGGATCGAACTTCTCGCCGGCGTCGGCCATCAGCTTGTAGACCGGCTTCACGGCGCCGGTCGCGGCCATCATGGTGGCGGTGCCGACTTCGAACACCTGCATGATGTGCGGCGCGTTGCCGGCGCGGAACGCCGCGATGCCCGCATTCATGGTGTCGGCGTAGTTGCCCTTGTAGGTGGGGATCACCTTGTAGTCGCTCTGCGCGGCGTTGAAATCGTTGGCGAGCTTGACGATGACGTCATTGTTGGCGCCGGTCATCGCGTGCCACCACTGGATTTCCGTCACGGCCAAAGCCGGCGAAGCGCCGAGACCAACCGCGAGTGCAACAGCAGCAGCCGTGCCAAAATGTCGAAGAGCCATCAAGAAAACCTCCCTTGCCCGTCATTCAAGAAGCGCTTGCGCTAGCAGCGCCATATGACGTTCACATGACTGTGTAAGCGGCCGAAACGAAAGCGGCAAGCGCGGGAAAAGGGAAGCCGTCAAATAGGCGAAGACGCCGCGGGCAGCCTCCTCCATTCGCGCTGCACATGCGTGCTCGCGCCGCAGTGCGGCATTGGATGATGTGGGGCTGGCCGAGGCCGCGGGTTCGAATACCTCTCCCGCTTGCGGGAGAGGTCGCGCCGAAGGCGTGGGTGAGGGTTCGCTCCTCTGGGGATTGTCCCATGTAGAGACTCCCTCTCCCGCAAGCGGGAGACGGAGTGCACCTGCCCCGACGCTCGATCTTCGTCTTTATCTCAGCGCTTGCGCTCGGGGCCGCAGACGGTGCCCTTCTCGACCATCGCGTCGATCTCGGCCTTGGAGAAGCCGAACTCGCCGAGCACTTCCGTCGAGTGCTGGCTGAATTTGGGCGGCAGGCGGCGCAGGCTCGGCTTGCTGCGGTCGAGCCGGATCGGCGAGGCGACGCCCTTGTACCAGTCCTTCTCGATAATATCCCCGCGCGCGATCGTGTGCGGGTTGGTCAATGCCTGATCGATCTTCTGCACCGGCCCTGCGGGCAGGCCCGCCGCAAGCAGGCGATTGCACAGCGGCTCGGCCTCGTGCTGGCTGAACACCGCGGCAAGCTCGGCGCGCAGCGCCTCGCGGTTGGCGATGCGGTCCTTGTTGCGGGCAAAGCGCGGATCGGTGCCGAGCTCAGGCTTGCCGATCTCCTTGGCGAGCTTGCGGAAGGTGCCGTCATTGCCGACGCCGATGAAGATGTCGTCGGTCTTGGTCGGGAAGATAGCGTAAGGCACGAGGTTGGGGTGCTCGTTGCCGGTGAGCGACGGCGGCTTGCCATGCATGAAATAATTCGCGGTGTGCGGATGCATGATGGCAAGGCCGGTCTCGTACAGCGTCGTCTCCAGGAACTGGCCCTTGCCGGAGCGCTGCCGCTCCGACAGTGCCATCAGGATGCCGATCGCCGCGTAAAGGCCGGTGGTGATGTCGACCAGCGGCACGCCGATCCGCATCGGTCCGCTCTCGGGCGAGCCGGTCGCGGCGATCATGCCGGTCATAGCCTGGATGATGGCATCATAGCCGGGATTGCCGCCGCGCGGGCCGTCGGCGCCGAAGCCGCAGATCCGGCAATGCACGAGGCGCGGGAATTTCTCGCGCAGCACCTCGTTGCCGATGCCCCATTTCTCCAGCGTGCCCGGCTTGAAATTCTCGATCAGGACGTCGGCGCTCTCCAGCATCTTGAGCAGCACGATGCGGCCGCCCTCGGAGGCGAGATCGAGACCGATCGAGCGCTTGTTGCGGTTGATGCCGATGAAATAGGCCGCGTCCTCCTCGTGGAAAGGAGGGCCCCATTCGCGCACCTCGTCGCCTGCAGGTGGCTCGACCTTGATCACGTCGGCGCCATGGTCGGCGAGGATCTGGGTGCAGTAGGGACCGCCGAGCACGCGCGTGAGATCGATGACGCGCAGTCCGCTCATGGCACCTGTGGCGGCTTCAGAACTCATTGCTTTCGCTTCCCTGTGTCGACGTTTGATCACAGGCCTAGCGAGCTTCGTGCACGCCAGCAATGGCCCCGTGCGTAGGGGCGTATGCGCCGCCGCCGGTCAATCCCGGGGCATGGCAAAACCTAACGGAAGCGGCCGGCCCGAGGGGGATCCCGGGCCAGCCAATCCGCCGTTCCGATCAGACGACCGTCAGGCGAACGTCGACGTTGCCGCGCGTGGCGTTGGAATAGGGGCACACCTGGTGTGCCTTCTCGACCAGTGCCTCGGCCTCCGCGCGGGCAAGGCCCGGCAGCGAGACAGCGAGGTCGATGTCGAGACCGAAGCCACCCTCGGAGCGCGGGCCGATGCCGACGGTCGAGGTCACGGAGGCGTCGGCCGGAACCTTGGGGCCGCCCTGCGAGGCCACGAACTTCATCGCGCCGATGAAGCAGGCGGCATAGCCGGCCGCGAACAGCTGCTCGGGATTGTTGCCGGCGCCGCCTCCGCCGCCGAGCTCCTTCGGCGTGGTCAGCTTGACGTCGAGCGCGCCATCGAGGGTTGCAGCATGGCCGTCGCGGCCGCCGGTGGCCTTGGCGCTGGTCTTGTAGAGGACGTTCACGGACATTGTCGTCTCCCTGGGTTTCGTTGGGTACGGTCTCTATCGCAGGCAATTAGATTGTGCACAATTGAAATTGCAAGGTCTCACATTTAATTGTTCGCAATTGAATGTGGCGGCGCGCGGCCCCAGAATGAGACAAACCCGAGAGATCCTCCATGCCTCGAAAATCACCTGCAGCGGACGCGCCGCTGCGGCTCGACAACCAGATCTGCTTTGCGGTCTATTCGGCCGCGCATGCGTTCAACCGCGTCTACAAGCCGCTTTTGGACCGGCTCGGCCTGACCTATCCCCAATATCTCGTCATGCTGGTGCTGTGGGAGCGCGACGACGTCGCGGTCAAGGACATCGGCGAGCGACTGTTCCTGGATTCGGGCACGCTGACGCCGCTGCTGAAGCGGCTGGAGGCCGCTCATCTCGTGAGGCGTACCCGCTCGAGCGAGGACGAGCGTCAGGTCCTGATCGCGCTGACGGCGCAGGGGCACGCGCTGAAGGAAAAAGCCCGCAGCGTGCCGCAGTCGATCCTGGTGGCCTCGGACTGCTCGGTGCCGGAACTGGTGGCGATGAAGGACGAGATCGTCGCGCTGCGCGACCGGCTGAATGCGGTGATCGGGGAGTACGGGGATTAGGACAACCGCTTCTTCGTAAACGCCCGGCCGGAGTGGGACTTCAGGTACGCCTCGAACGCGAGCGCTCTATGCTTGTCGGGGAAGGCGCAGTACCAGATCAGCTTCCAGGGCTTGAATTTGGCGGTGTGGCTCGATTTGCCGGCATTGTGCTACGGAAGCCTTCGCTTCAAGTCCTCCGTTGCACCAACGTATTCCTGCTCGGGAAATTCGATGCTGCGAAGGATGTAGACGTACCACATTGACGGCAATCGCCCGGACAGTCGCTAAGTGGGGGGCTCACCAGTCCGTCTTCGCCCTTCGGGCTTCGCCGGACACCACGCTTCACCCTTCGGGCTCCTCGTGGCCGCGCCACGCCTAGCCCGAAGGGCGAAGCGTGGTGGAGCCAGGCGGGATCGAACCGCCGACCTCTTGCATGCCATGCAAGCGCTCTCCCAGCTGAGCTATGGCCCCTTAGTCCTCGCGGGATGACCCTGGTGGTTCACCCCAACCGGCGAGCCCTGGTGACTCGCGCGGTGCACCCTTTTTCACAGATCAGGGCTGATCTCAAGTCTCTTCATCACCTCCGACATCACCAATGATGTCGGTCACGTCCTCATCGCCTTCTTCTTCGTCGGCAATGAAGGTCGAATCATCGTCATCGTCGTCATCGAGGGTCTCGTCGACCTCGATATCGTCCTCGGATTCGGGCACGACGGCCTTGACCTTGCCGGTATTCTCCTCGGCGTCGGCCTCCTCGAGCGACACCTCTTCGACCTCCGCCGGCTCCGGAGTGGCGTCCGCCGTCGCCGCGTGCCGGGCTTCGGCGCCGCGGGGTACG
>NZ_JALBHA010000200.1:0-10220 GCF_023006445.1 Bradyrhizobium sp. SHOUNA76 | reverse complement strand
GCCGCCGCGCGTGCAGACGCCGGTCTCCGGCAGCACCAGCTCGACCCGTGCCGCGGCCTTCTTGTCGCCGGCAATGTCGGCGGCGATCGAGCGGACCTGCTCGTAGCCGGTCACCATCAGGAAGGTCGGCGCCCGGCCGTAGGATTTCATGCCGGCGATGTAGAAGCCCGGCTCGTCATGCGCGAGCTCGCGCGCGCCGTGGGGGCGAACGGTGCCGCAGCTATGTTCGTTGGGATCGATCAGCGGCGCCAGCGCGACCGGCGCCTCGATGGCCGGGTCGAGCCGAAGCCGCAGCTCGGACAGGAACGACAGGTCGGGACGAAAACCGGTCGCGACGATCAACTCATCTGCAATCACGCTACGCGCACCGCGGCAGGCGCCGGCCGAAATTTGGAGGCGACCTTCGGAGCCCGACACGTGCGTGACGCCGAATCCGGTCTCGACCCCGATCCTGCCGGCCGCGACGAGCGCGGCGAAGGTCGAGCCAAGCTCGCCGCGTGCGGCAAGCTGGTCGTTGCTGCCGCCGCCAAAGGCCTTTGCGGGTTCAGTGCCGCGCAAGAGCCAGACGGCCTTGGTACCGGGCACTTCGTCCGCGAGTTGCACGAGATCGATCAGCGTGCCCACGGCGGAATGGCCGGCACCGAGCACGGCAACGGTCTTCCCGGCATATCTGGCGCGATGTGTACCCCGCACGTCCGGCATGCCATGGGCGATGCGGTCCGCGCGCTCGCGTTCGCCGATCGCGGGCAGACCGTTGCTGCCGGCAGGATTGGGCGAGTACCACGTGCCTGACACGTCGATGACGGCATCGGCGCGCAGCACCTCCGGGCCTTTGCCGTTCTGATAGCGGATCTCGAACGGCGCCTGCTCCCTGCCCTTCGTCTTCGCCTTGTCGAAGCCGGCGCGGCTGATCGCGGTGACACGGCTCGAGGTCCGGATCGCCTCGCGCAGCGGCGTTCGCGTCGCGAGCGGCTCGAGGTAGCGCTCGATCAGCTCGCCGCCGGTCGGATAGGATTGCGGGTCCGGCGAATTCCATCCCGTCGGCGCGAGCAGGCGCGCCGCCGCCTTGTCGACATTGTATTCCCACGGCGAGAACAGCTGCACGTGCTGCCACTGACGGACGGCGTGGGCGGCCTCACCTCCGGCCTCGAGCACGATGGGAGACATGCCGCGTTCGAGCACGTGCGCGGCCGCCGCGAGACCGACCGGCCCTGCCCCGATGATCGCAACCGTCTTATCGTTCATTCGGCCTCTCCCATTCTTCTAGAATCATGGAATTATTCGGCAAAAAAATCAGGCCGCCGTTTGCGCGCCCTTGCATTCGGCCTCGTCGGCACAACACTCCGCCGCCATGAAATCCAGCAGGCCTCGCATCGTGTCATAGTTCGCATGACAGACCAGGCTGGTGGACTCACGCACCTGGCTGACCAGCCCGACCGACACCAGGCTCTTGATGTGGTGGGACAGGGTCGATGCCGGGATTTTCAGTTTTTCCTGCAAGCGGCCGACGGGCATGCCTGCGTGCCCGGCCCGGACGAGGGCCCGATAGATCTGAAGCCGGGTCCGGTTACCCAGGGCTTCCAGCCGTGCTGCTGCGTCATCGATCTTCATGGAAGTGAACATGCCCCTGGGACTCCCTCCCTGTCAACGATATTTCTAGAATATTCGAAATAGTACGCCGCCGATTTCGGATTGACGCCAGGCCGATAATTCCATAAGTCTGGATATATGGAAACCGAGGAAGCCGTCCTGGCGCTCGCAGCGCTGTCCCAAGCGACCCGCCTGGAAGCCTTCCGGACCCTGGTCCGGCACGAGCCTGACGGACTTGCGGCGGGCGATCTCGCCCGCCTGCTGGAAGTCCCCCAGAACACGCTTTCGGCGCACCTCGCGATCCTGAGCCGCGCGCGCCTCGTGTCCTCCGAGCGGCACAGCCGCTCGATCATCTACCGCGCCAACCTCGGCGAATTTCGCGACATCGCGGTTTTCCTGCTGCGCGATTGCTGCGGCGGGCGCCCTGAGGTCTGCAATCCCGTCGTCGAAACATTGCAATCCTGCTGCTCGCCGAAACGGAAGGAGCGAAGCCGTGGCTGACGAGATGGACAATGTGCTGCCCCGGCGCTCCGAATACGCGGCATGTGCAACGCCGAAGGCCGATTGATGGAAACATTCGACCTTTCACGGCGCCTTGCGGCCGAGGCGCTCGGCACGGGCATTCTGGTCGCCACCGTGGTCGGGTCCGGCATCATGGCCGAGACCCTGACCAAGGATATGGCGCTTGCACTGCTCTGCAACACCTTGCCGACCGGGGCCATTCTGGTTGTCCTGATCGCGGTGCTCGGTCCGATCTCCGGCGCGCACTTCAATCCGGCCGTCACCCTCGTCTTCACCGGCAAGCGCGAATTGCCTGTGAACGAGGCCGTGCTCTACGTGATCGCGCAGATCGCCGGCGGCATCGCCGGAACGCTGGCGGCGCATCTGATGTTCGGACTGCCGCTGCTCGACCTCTCGACCAAGGTCCGAACCGGAGGGCCGCAATGGTTCGCCGAAGCCGTCGCCGCGTTCGGGTTGGTCGCGACGATCCTGGCCGGCATCCGCTTTCAACGGACGGCGGTGTCCTGGCTGGTGGGCCTTTACATCACGGCGGCCTATTGGTTCACGGCTTCCACCTCGTTTGCCAACCCGGCGGTCGCGATCGCAAGGTCGCTGACCAACACCTTCGCCGGCATTCGCCCCCTTGACCTGCCCGGGTTCATCCTTGCAGAGCTCTGCGGCGCGTTCGCTGGCATGCTGCTGATGAACTGGCTGCTCGGCGCCTCGCACGCGCGCGGCCCTGTTGCGATTGCGGAGACACCTCGATGAACGTCACCATCTATCACAACCCCGCCTGCGGCACCTCGCGCAACACGCTAGCGATGATCCGGCAGAGCGGCACCGAGCCCGACGTCATCGAATATCTGAAGACGCCGCCCTCGCGGGACAAGCTCAAGGAGCTGATCGTGGGGCTTGGCATTCCGGTCCGCGCGCTGCTGCGTGAGAAGGGAACGCCGTACAAGGAGCTCGGCCTCGACGATCCCAAATGGACCGATGACGAGCTGATCGACCAGATGCTGGCTCATCCCATCCTGATCAACCGTCCAATCGTCGTGACGCCAAAGGGCACGCGGTTGTGCCGCCCCTCGGAGGCCGTCATCGACCTGCTGGACAATCCCGTCGGCCGCTTCGTCAAGGAAGACGGCGAAGTGGTCGAAGCGCGATAGACTGGCGGGAAGGCGGCTGCGGGCCCTTGGCTTAACCGGAAGCGGGCTTCGTTGAGGCTCTAAAAGCCGCTGGCGGGATTCCAGCAGCATGTTAGCATCACGTTCTTGCAGGTTCGTGAGCAAACGTCATGCATCGCACAATCTCTCGTCGCGTGGTGCTTATCGGCTGCTTGGGTTTGGCAACGCAGAAGGCGGTTGCGCAACGATCCCGGATCTGGCGCGTGGCCTACCTGGTGTCCGGGAGAGGCTCGGCCACGACTCCCGTCATCAAGGATACGCTCCGATCCCTCGGGTACGAGGAAGGCAAGAACCTCGTTTTCGATGTTCGCGAGGCGAATGGCCGTTATTCGGAGCTTCCGGAATTGATGCAGCAACTTCTCCAGTTGAAGCCCGACGTCATCATCGCCGAGGCCACTCCGGCGATCGCTGTCGCCCAGAAGGCCACATCGACCATCCCGATCGTCATGTCGCCATCGACGGATCCGATCGGCTCCGGCTTCGTGAGGAGTTTCGCCAAACCCGGCGGCAACATCACGGGTGTCGCCAACATGTTCGGCGACCTCACGGCCAAGACGCTCGACATCGTTCGGCTCGTCTTCCCGAACGTCAGGAAACTCGGAGTGCTGACGTCCAACAACCCGACCCACGCCGCGCTGTTCGAGGTCGCCCGCGACGCTGCGGCGAAGATCGGGATTTCGGCGGATCGCTATATCGCACCAAACCCGGAGGACGTGAAGAAGGCCTATCAGGACATGAAGGCCGCCGGCTGCGACGTGGTGTATGTGCTTGCCGATCCGATCAGACCTTCGCTTCCTTCCATCGCGCTGGAGCACCGCCTGCCTTCAGTTTTTCAGGTCAACAGCTACACCGAATTGGGCGGGCTCATGAGTTACGGTCCTGAGATCCTGTCGTTGTTCGTGAAGGCCGCGCACTATGTTGATCGCATATTGAAGGGTGGAAATCCTGCCGACATACCCGTCGAACAGCCGACCCAGTTCGTGTTCACGATCAATCTGCGAACCGCGAAAGCGCTTGGCCTTTCAATTCCGGAAAACGTCTTGATCATGGCCGACAAGGTCATCGAGTAGCCTTGCCGTGCTGCGGCCTCACAATTCGCTCCGCTACTCCGCGGCCTGCCGGGCGCAGGCTCCATTCGCTGTCGCGGCATCTTGATCGGCAAGAGGCGCGCGATCAGGCAGTCCCCGCCCCTTCACCAGGCCGAAGATCGCCGGGATCACGATCAGCGTCAGCAGCGTCGACGAGATCATCCCGCCGATCATCGGCAGCGCGATGCGCTGCATGATCTCCGATCCCGTTCCGGTGCTCCACATGATCGGCAGCAGGCCCGCCATGATGGCGACCACGGTCATCATCTTGGGCCGGACCCGCTCGACGGCGCCCACCATGATGGCGTCGTGGAGATCCTGCCGGGTGAAGCCGCTGCTCTCGGCCTTGCGCTTCGCCTTCATCTCGGCCAGTGCGTGATCGAGATAGATCAGCATCACGACGCCGGTCTCGGCGGCGACGCCTGCAAGCGCGATGAAGCCGACGGCGACCGCGACGGACAGGTTGAAGCCGAACCACCACATCATCCAGATGCCACCGACCAGCGCGAACGGCAGCGACAGCATGACGATGAGCGTCTCGGTCAGCGCCCTGAAGTTCAGGTACAGCAGCAGGAGGATGATCGTCAGCGTCACGGGGATCACGATCTTGAGGCGGGCTGCCGCGCGCTGGAGATATTCGTACTGGCCGCTCCAGACGACATAAGTGCCGGCGGGAAACTGGATGCTCTCCGTCACGGCGCGTTGCGCGTCCGCGACGTAACTGCCGATGTCGCGATCGCGGATGTCGACATAGATGTAGGTCGCGAGCTGGCCGTTCTCGGTCCGGATCGAGGTCGGCCCCCGCGCCGGCTCGACCTTCGCGACCTCGCCGAGCGGCACGGCGCCACCCGCCGGCATCGGCACCAGGATGTCGCTGGCGATCGCCTTGGGATTGTCGCGGAGGTCACGGGGATAGCGCATGTTCACCGTGAAGCGCTGCCGTCCCTCCACGGTCGTCGTCACCGTCTGACCGCCGAGCGCAGCCGCGATGGTGTCCTGAACGTCCTGGATCAGGATGCCGTAGCGGGCGAGCGCCTCGCGGTCCGGAACGATCTCGAGGTAGTAGCCGCCGATGCCGCGCTCGGCGTAAGCGGACGACGTGCCCGGGACGGTCTTGATCACCCGTTCGACCTGCCGCGCCAGCCGGTCGATCTCGACGAGGTTGGTGCCCATGACCTTGACGCCGACAGGCGTGCGGATGCCGGTCGACAGCATGTCGATGCGCGCCTTGATCGGCATGGTCCAGGCGTTGGAGACGCCGGGAAATTGCAGCGCCTTGTCCATCTCCGCAATGAGACTGTCGACCGTGACACCGGGGCGCCATTGCTCCTTCGGCTTCAGGTTCACCACCGTCTCGAACATCTCGGTCGGCGCCGGGTCGGTCGCGGTCGCCGCCCGTCCCGCCTTGCCGTAGACGGAAGCGACCTCGGGGAACGACTTGATGATGCGGTCCTGCGTCTGCATCAGCTCGGCCGCCTTGGTGACGGAGATGCCGGGCAGCGTCGTCGGCATGTAGAGCAGCGTTCCCTCGTTCAGCGTCGGCATGAACTCGGTGCCGAGCTGGCGGGCCGGCCAGATCGTGACGGCGAGCACGACGAGCGAGGCCAGGATGACCAGCGTCTTGGCGCGAAGCACGCCATCGATCACCGGCCGATAGATCCAGATCAGTAAACGATTGATGACGTTCCTGCCCTCCGGCACGATCCGGCCGCGGATGAAGATCACCATAAGCGCCGGCACCAGGGTGACGGATAGCAGGGCCGCAGCCGCCATCGAGAACGTCTTGGTGAACGCCAGCGGGCTGAACAGCCGTCCCTCCTGCGCTTCCAGCGTGAAGATCGGCATGAACGACACCGTGATGATCAGCAGGCTGAAGAACAGCGCGGGGCCGACTTCGGATGCGGCATCGATCAGGATCTGCACGCGCGACTGACCAGGCTCGGCGCGTTCGAGATGCTTGTGGGCATTCTCGATCATGACGATGGCGGCATCGACCATGGCGCCGATCGCAATCGCGATGCCCCCCAGGCTCATGATGTTCGATCCCAGCCCGAGCAGCTTCATGGCACCGAACGCCATCAACACGCCGACCGGCAGCATCAGGATCGCGACCAGCGCGCTGCGGACGTGGAGCAGGAACACGATGCAGACCAGCGCAACCACGACGCTCTCCTCGAACAGCGTATGCTTGAGCGTGTCGATGGCCGCGTAGATCAGGCTGGAGCGGTCGTAGACCGGCACGATCTCGACCGATTTCGGCAGGCTGCTCGCGATCTCCTTGAGGCGCTTTTTGACGTTCTCGATGACGTCGAGGGCATTGGCACCGAAGCGCTGCAGCACGATGCCGCTTGCGACCTCACCCTCGCCGTTCAGCTCGGTGATGCCACGGCGCTCATCCGGTCCGAGCTCGACATTGGCGACGTCGCGGAGCAGCACCGGCGTGCCATTGCTCGTCTTCAGGACGATGTTGCCGAGATCGTTGATGCTTTTGATGTAGCCCTTGCCGCGAATGACGTATTCGAACTCGGCGAGCTCGACGGTGCGCCCGCCGACATCGGCGTTGCTGGCGCGGATCGCCTCCCGGATCTTCTGCATGCTGATGCCGCGGTCGCGCATCCGCTGGGGATCGAGCACCACGTTGTACTGCTTGACGAAGCCGCCGATGCTGGCGACCTCGGCGACGCCTTCGGCCTTGGCGAGCGCAAACTTCAGATTCCAGTCCTGGATCGTGCGGGTGTCCGCCAGATTCAATTCCTTTGACAGGACAGCGTACTGGTAGACCCAGCCGACGCCGGTCGCATCGGGCCCGATGGTCGGGCTGACGCCGGCGGGAAGCCTGGACGACGCGCCGTTCAGGAACTCCAGGACGCGCGAGCGCGCCCAATAGATGTCGGTGCCGTCCTCGAAGATCACGTAAACGAACGACACGCCGAAAAACGAGAAGCCGCGCACGACCTTGGATTTCGGCACCGTCAGCATCGCCGTCGTCAGGGGATAGGTGACCTGGTCCTCGATCACCTGCGGCGCCTGGCCGGGATATTCGGTGTAGACGATGACCTGGGTGTCCGAGAGGTCCGGGATCGCATCCAGCGGAAGATGGATCAGCGCATAGAGACCGGCTGCGGCCGCAAAGCCGGTGCCGAACAGCACCAGCAGCAGGTTGCGCGCCGACCAGGCGATGATGCGGGCGATCATTTGTGATCTCCCGCCGCATGGCCAGGTTCGGAAGCCTGCGGCGCCGCCTCGGCAAAACCTTTGAACGCGGCCTTCAGATTGCTTTCAGCATCGATCAGGAAGTTGGCGGATGTGACCACCGCCTCGCCGTCCGCAAGTCCGTCCCGCACCTCGATGTAACCGCCACCGCGGCGGCCGAGCTTCACCTCGCGCGGCTCGAAGCGCCCCTCGCCTTTGTCGACGAGAACGGCCTGGCGCGTGCCGGTGTCGAGCACCGCGCTATCCTGGATGGCCAGGACGGGCGCGCTGTCGGCCGTGTCGATGTCGGCGTCGACGTACATGTCCGGCAGCAGCGCCGCGTCAGGATTGGCGAGCTCGATCCGGACACGAACCGTCCTTGTGTCGCGGTTCACCTGCGGATAGACGATTGCGATCTTGCCGCTGAAGACACGGCCGGAAAAGCTGCGCGCGCGCACTGCGACGGACTGCCCCACCGCGATATTGCCGAGATCGCGCTCGGCGACGTCGACCAGCGCCCAGACCAGCGAGGTGTCCGCAATCCGGAACAACACGTCGCCAGGATTGGCGCGCATGCCTTCGATCGCGCTGCGCTCGAGCACGATGCCGTCGCGCCGCGCCGACCAATGCACGGTGACGGGCGCGAGGCGCGTCCGCTCCAACTCGGCGATGACCTGCTCGGGGACGTCGAGATTGACCAGCCGTTGCCGCGAGCCGCGGCCGTACATCTCGACGCCACCCACCGTCTTGGAAGTGATCGTCGCGAGATATTCCGCCGCCGCGGAGGCGACCGCCGAACTGTAGATTTCCATCAAGGGCTGCCCCGCCTTCACGCGGGAGCCGGTGGTGACGTCGGCGACCTTCTGCACGAAACTCTCGGCGCGCATCGCGATCACCGAGACGCGGCGCTCGTCGAGCTGGATCGTGCCGGGCGCCTTGACCGAGACGCGGATCGCGCGCCGCTCGACCGGCTCGGATTTCACGCCGGTGCGCTGGATCTTGCCCGGCGAGAGCTTCACCGTGCCGTCGTCGACCTCGTCGCCTTCGTAGACGGGGACATAGTTCATCCCCATCGGATCCTTCTTCGGAACCGGAGAGGTGTCGGGCAGGCCCATGGGATTGCGGTAGTAGAGGATTTTTCGCGATGAGGCCGCCTGCGCTGGCTTCGATGCCGCCGCGACGGCCTGATCGTCCTCGTAGGCCGGCAGATAGTCCCGCCCGCACTCGTCCTTCTTCGGAGCGGCGGACCAGGACGGCGCGCCGCTGGGATCGCGGTAATAGAGCGGAACTCGGTTCGCCCCGGCCGCAGCGGGGGTCACCTCCGCATGAACGGACCAGCGCCCGTCGGTCGAGGACCGGTACGCGCCCAAGGAGTACGTCGCCAAGGCGAGGCCACCGCCCAGAGCGAGAATCGTCAGGAGACGCAGCGTCTTCATGGTGTGCATTCGCGCGCTCAGCGCGCGTCCAAGTAAATGGGAAAGGCAAGCTCGGACGCCGCGAACGGCGTCCGCACGCTCACTTGGTTGCCGTGACGATCACCTTGCCGGTGACAGTCTCCGGCTCGCCCTGCACCTTTGCCGACAGCGTGACCTGGTAGCGACCGGCCATCGGCAGGTCCGTCCTGAAGGCGTAGACGCCCGGCTCCTTCGACGGCAGCGGCGCCACGGCCGATTCCATCTCAGCCATTCCGTCCGGGGCCATGTCGACGCGGGTCTTGAAGATGACGGCGTCCGCCACCGGCTTGCCGGTCTGCTTGTTGGTCAGGCGAACCGAGAGCGTGACGTCGCCGCCCTTCTTCATTTGTGCATTGACGGGTTCGAAGGCGTAGTCGGCGGCGCCCGCCATCGCCGCGGCAGCGGCAAGCGAAAGGGTGGCGGCGAGCGCCGCTGTGCTGAATTTGGAAAGCATTGTCCTGTCCTCATGAATTGATCTCTCGCCGTGGCGCATGGCGCGCACGTCAGTCGTCGTCGCGAGCAGCCATGCCGCTCGCGCCTCAGCTCAGAGAGATCAGATTCGAGGTGGTCGGAAAGGAGGACTGCCGCGGGAGAAGGAGACGACCTGATCCGCGGGAATGGCGATCTTGCTCGCCGCTACGGCGACATGCCCGAAGGCGACGGGCCTGATATCATCGAGCGCAATGGTGCCGCCGACGCAGCAGAAGCCCATCCCGCATTTGTAACCGCCCGCGTTGGAGGCCGGTCCCTTCATGTCGGGGCAGCAATCGTCCATCGACATCTCGGCGTCGCCGCCCATCTGCATGGTCGCGTGCATGTCGTCCGACGACATGGCGAGGCTGGATGCGGACACGCCAACCGGCAGCATCGCCAGGGATATGGCGATTGCAAATGCCAGGATGGTACGGACGAACCGCATCGATATCGACTTACCCTTCGGGGCCGGAACACGTCCTTAGTAACATATCCCGGTGCCGGCGGCGCTTGTTGATCCGGATCAAGCATTCGTGAGCAGCGGCCGGGCGGTACCGGCCCGGCCGCCTGCCCGGCTCAGATCTTCGGGATCTTCGCCCGCTCGACCACGCCGGTCCATTTGGCGATCTCGGTCTCGATCAGCTTCTTCATCTCCTCCGGCGAGCTGCCGCGGACCTCTCCGCCGACGGCGGTCTCCAGGCGCTGCTTGAGCTCGGGGTCTGCGAGCGCCGCCAGTG